>CAZWSD010000036.1:0-14945 GCA_964636535.1 uncultured Acidobacterium sp.
ACCTGGATAACGTGGTCTATACGCGTCGGCACCACACGTTTTTTGAGATGCTGGGCAACTTCAGCTTTGGCGACTACTTCAAGCGCGATGCGATTGCTTACGCGTGGGAGCTGGTAACTTCGCCGGAGTGGTTTGGGCTGCCGAAGGACAAGCTTTATGTGACGATCTTCCAGGGCGAGAACGGGGTTCCTCGCGATGAGGAGGCGTTTGAGTTGTGGCGCGGGCAGGGGGTTCCGGCAGAGCGGATTTTTGAGTTTGGCGCGAAGGACAATTTCTGGCAGATGGGCGACACGGGGCCCTGCGGGCCATGCTCGGAGATTTTTTACGACATGGGGATGGAGGCCGCGGAGACGCCGGGGGTGGACAAGCCTTTTGGGCAGGATGACGCGCGATATGTGGAGATCTGGAATTTAGTTTTCATGCAGTTTGACCGCAGCGCGAATGGAGAGCTGGCGCTGCTTCCGAAGCCCTCGATTGATACGGGCGCGGGGCTGGAGCGGCTGGCGGCTGTGATGCAGGGGAAGATCAGTAACTTTGAGACGGATTTGTTTACTCCGCTGATTGCGAAGGCCGCGGAGCTGACGGGTGTGAAGAATGACCTGGGGAATGCTTCGCTGCGGATTATTGCGGATCATGCGCGCTGCGCGACGTTCTTGATCGGCGATGGAGTGCTGCCGGCGAATGAAGGGCGCGGGTATGTGCTCAGGAAGATTCTGCGGCGCGGGATTCGGCATGGGCGGTTGCTGGGGCAGGAGCAGCCGTTTATGGGGCAGATGGTGTATGCGGTGCGGGATGAGATGCAGGTGGCTTATCCGGAGTTGAAGGAGAGCGCGGATCGTGTGGCCAAAGTGGTGGAGGCCGAGGAGCGGCAGTTTGCGCGGGTGCTGGAGATTGGGTCGCGCGAGCTCGATGTCAGATTCCAGGATGCAAAGACTGAAAAAACTGAAGCGGTGCTTGCGGTTGCCTTCGGTACTGGTTGGGATCCAAATGATCCGGAGATCGAACGGGCTGTCTTTGAATCTGCCCGCGCTGGGTCGTCCGTTGAGCCAATCGCTGAACTTGCGAGCCGTCTCCATGGTCAGAGTCGTGGTGCTGAGGTTTGTAAGGCAGCGGAAATGCAACCTAGTTTGAAAGGCAGGATTGCGTTTCATCTTTACGAGACGTATGGATTGCCGCTGGACTTCATGATGGATGCGGCGCGGGATGCGGGCATTGCGTTTGATCTGACGGGATTTGAGGAGGCTCGTGCGGAGGAGCAGGCTCGGGCGCGGGCTTCGTGGAAGGGCGGCGCGAAGCAGTCGGCGAGCCCGGTGTTTCGCGAGCTGCCGAAGACGGAGTTTGCGGGCTACAGGAAGCTGCGCGTGGATGGGGCCGAGGTGCTGGCCATTGTGAAAGACGGGCAGGGCGTGAAGGCGGCCGGCGCGGGCGACGCCGTGGAAGTGGTGCTGAACGTGACGAGCTTCTATGCGGATTCGGGCGGGCAGATAGGCGACCACGGGTGGTTGTATTCGGAGGATCACAACTCGGTGGTGGCGGATGTGAGCGGGTGCACGAAGCCGGTGCAGGGCGTGTTTGCGCACAAGGCGGTGCTGCGGCAGACGCTGGTGGTGGGCGACAAAGTAGACACGGTGGTGGATGCGGATTTTCGCGCGGCGACGCGGCGGAACCATACGGGTACGCATTTGCTGCATGCGGCGCTGCGGGAGGTGCTGGGCACGCATGTGAAGCAGGCGGGTTCGCTGGTGGAGCCGGGGCGGCTGCGTTTTGATTTTTCGCACTTTGCGCAGATCGCCGATGAGGAGTTGCAGGATATAGAGGACATCATCAACAAGGAAGTGCTCAGGAACACGAAGGTGGAGACGCTGGAGGATGTTCCGATTGATGTGGCCGTGAATGAGTATCACGCGATGGCGCTGTTTGGCGAGAAGTATGGCGAGCACGTGCGCGTGGTGAAGATTGGCGATTTTTCGACGGAGCTTTGCGGCGGCACGCACACGGGGGCGACGGGCGAGATTGGCGTGGTGAAGCTGGTGAGCGAGGGGAGCGTTTCCTCTGGTGTGCGGCGCGTGGAAGCGGTCACCGGGTTGGGCGCGCTGCGGGAGTTCCGGCGGGATTATGCAGTGGCGCAGGTTGCGGCGCAGGTGGCGCCGAGCGTGGAGCTGTCTCCCGCGGATGCGCTGAAGTACCGGCTGGCGGCGCAGGAAGACGAGATGAAGAAGCTGCGGCGCGAGCTGGATGAGCTGCGGATGAAGTCGGCGGCGAAGGCGGTGGCGGGCGCGGCGGATGAGGCTGTGGATGTGAGCGGCGTGAAGGTGCTGGCGCAGCGCGTGGATGGAGTAGACCGCGGACAGATGCGGACGCTGGTGGATAACCTGCGGACGAAGCTGGGGTCGGGGGTGGTGGTTCTGGGATCGGCGCAGGAAGAGGGCAAGGTGGCGCTGATTGTGGGCGTGACCAAGGACCTGACAGGCAAGGTGCAGGCCGGGAAGATTGTGGCGCAGGTGGCGAAGATGGTGGGCGGCAGCGGCGGCGGACGTCCGGATATGGCGGAGGCGGGCGGGAAGGATGCATCGCAACTGGATGCGGCGCTCGCAAGCGTGCCGGAAGTGGTGAAGGGACTGCTGGGGTAGCGGGGCGGGCGATTTCCGTGTTGGTGTTGAAGGGGAGGAGCGGGTGGTTTCAAGCTGGGTTCCCCCCGGGTTGAGAGGGCGGTGTTGCTTTCTATAATTGAAGTGGCCGCCGATACGCGTATGCATGTTTTCCCACATACCAGGCGGGTCTGCCTGGCCGTGTTGCTGCTTTGCCTGGCTGTGCCGAATGGCACGGCGGAGAGCTACAGCGCGCGGCAGTTTCAGCGCGCACAGCGGATGCATGCCTCGCTGGACGGGAGGCTGGCGACGCGGCGGACGCGCGAGGACTACAACCGCGTGATGAACGCCTACCGTGAAGTTGCCAAGAGCGATCCAGGTTCCCCTTATGCGGTGGCTGCGATGGCCGCGATGGCGGATCTGTTTGCCGAGGAAGGCCGGGTGATGCACGATCCGCAGCTGCTGCGGTATGCGATCTGGGAGTACGAGGATCTGCGGCGGCGATATCCCAGGAGTGACTATGCGTACTCGGCGCTGCTGAACGAGGGCGACATTTACGAACTGGATCTGGGTGATATGAGTGCGGCGCGGGAGAGGTTTGAGCAGTTTTTGCGGCTGTATCCGGGGAATCCGCTGGGAGAAGAGGCGCGGTACGAGCTGGCGGCGATTCGCCGGCGGGAGGGCCGGGCGGTTTCGGGGCGGAGGACTGCGGAGGGTGGCGAGGCGCAGGCGCGGTCTGTGCGGCGAGCGCCGGTGACGGCGGCTCCGGTTGTGGGTAGGACGGCCGGGATGCGGACGAGCGCGAGGAGAGCAGGGAATCGGAAGGCGGCTGTGCGTGGGACGGCAGAGACGCGGCCGGTGGGGATGACGGCTTCGCCGGTGGGGATGACGGCTTCGCCGGTGGGGATGACGGCTTCGCCGGTGGTTGGGAGTCCTGGGTTGCCGTTGGTGGAGAGCATTCAGCACTGGTCGACGTCGGAATCAACGCGGGTGGTGATAGGGCTGCAGAAGGAAGTGCAATATGAAGCGGCGCGGACGACGAGGCCGAACCGGATCTTTTTCGATCTGTATGGGGCGCGTCTTTCGCCTGCGCTGATGGGGCGATCCGCGGAGACGGTCCACGATGGGTTCCTGAAGGGCATCACGGTGACGCAACTGACGCAGGACGTGACGCGCGTGGTGCTGAATGTGAGTCCAGTGAGCGATTACTCGGCGTTCTACCTGCCGAGCCCGCCGCGGCTGATTGTGGATGTGCGCGGGCGGGCGCAGGAAGCGGCGGCGAAAGGGTCCGAACGGGAGGGCGGCTCCGGGGCTGGTGGAGAAGCGACGGGGATAAGCGGGCCATCGGAAGAGGTGAAGGCGACACCCATGCCGACGATGGGACCGGTGGCGGCGCGAGTGCCGGGGACGAGGCCGGCGGGCGGCGAGCCGGCGCAGAGGGTGAGCCGAGGCCAGACATTGCCGCCTCCATTGAAGAGCATGACGCCGACGGTGCCAGGGCATCCGGCGGCGGTGCCCGTGATGCAGCCGAATGCGCCGACGATGGTGCGGGCGCTGGGATTGAAGATCCACCGGATTGTGATCGATCCCGGTCATGGCGGTCGCGACTCGGGGACGATTGGCCCGAATGGCCTGGAAGAGAAGACGGTGACGCTGGATGTGGCGCTGCGGCTGGGCCGGCTGCTGCGAAGGAAACTGGGCATGCAGGTGTTTTATACGCGGGACACAGATACTTATGTGCCCCTGGAGATGCGGACGGAGATCGCGAACCGGGATCGGGCCGATTTGTTCATTTCGATTCACGTGAACTCGAATCCGGACCAGGCGATCCAAGGAGCGGCAACGTACTACCTGAGCTTTACGAATTCGGCGGATGCGCTGGAGCTGGCGGCCAGAGAGAACGCCGTGTCAAAACAATCGATTCATGAGCTTTCAAGCCTGATGAAGAAGATTGCGTTGAACGACAAGCTGAATGAGTCGCGGATATTCGCCCAGGACGTGGAGCAGAGCCTCTATCACGGAATGGAGGTGGGGGATCCCGCGTATGAGGATCTGGGTGTGAAGAAGGCGCCGTTTGTGGTGCTGATTGGAGCGAATATGCCGTCGATTCTGGCGGAGATAGCATTTCTTTCGAATCCGGAGTCGGCGCAGGAACTGACTGAGCCGGCGTACCGGCAGCGGATCGCCGAGGCACTGTACCGGGGAGTGGCGAGGTATGTGGGTTCAGTGAACGGGATGAGCCTGGCTCAGAACGGCAGCGGTGGGGCGGGCCGGTAGGGCTACTTGCTGAGTGGACGACGTGCGCCACGAGGAGAGTGGTGTTGGCGAAGGACGGACTTCCTGGAGGGGAGAGTTGCGGGCATGGTCCGGCCCGGGGAGAGCCGGCGGGAGTTTTTCCTGGTTGATTTTGCGATGCGCGGTGAGGGTGTGAAATTTCCCAAGGAATGTTGCAATATAAGTGGAAGGCAGGGCCCGGCAGGCGTGGCCACTGGAACTGAAGTCATCCAAAATGTTGATCGCGGAGCAGAGCCGTATGCCGCCGATGAGCGAGTCTCCAGGTATTTCCTTTTCCCCAACCCAAAATTGCGGTTTCATCTGTCCCGCTTGTGATTGCGGTCACATTGCGTTGTTGCCGATGGATTTACTATCTGTTTGGTCAACGCAAATCGTTCATTTCTGGGGACCCGTAGCGAGGCAGGTTGTTTGAATCTGCTTCGGCAGTTAAGAAATGAGCGGTTGGTGCAAACAGGGCGCAAAATGACAAAGATGACAGAAATGTCATCGTGGCGCATTGGCAGGCGGGACAGGCGAGGCGACTCGAAAGCCCTCGAGTTACCTCCCAGGGTATTGATTCGCGTTCGCGGCCAGTGCTGAAGCCAGTGGAGTTGGAAACGTTAGGACGCAGACTTACTGCAAATTTAGGAGGCTGAAGAACGCAAATGAAACAGTTACTGAGAATCGCGGTCATCGCATTATTTGTTGAGTGCACCATGCCCGCCTGGGCGGTCCCAAGTTTTGCTCGCCAGACCGGGTTGTCCTGCAACGTGTGCCACTACGACCCACCGGAATTGACGGCATTTGGCCGAGCGTTCAAGCTGAACGGCTACACGCTTGTGGGGAACAAGGCGAAGCACACGATCGGAGACGGAAAGACCCTCCAGTTGCTGAATAACCTGCCGATCTCGGTCATGTTGCAGATTGCCGACACGGCGGTTCAGAAGAAGCAGCCGGGCACGCAGAATGGGACGGTGGAGTTTCCACAGCAGTTGAGCTTCTTCCTGGCTTCGTCGCTGGCGCCGCACTTTGGCACGTTCGCTCAAGTGACGTATGACCATCAGAGCGATCACTTCACGATGGACAACACGGACATCCGTTATGCGAACAGCACGCAGGTGGGGGGCAAGGCGCTGGCATACGGCATCGACCTGAACAATAATCCGACGGTGGAAGACCTTTGGAACAGCACGCCGGCATTTGGATTCCCGTACATCTCGTCGGACCAGACGCCTGGATCGATTGCGGCCCCGGTGATTGACGGGGGGCTGGCGCAGGATGTGGCCGGCATCGGTGCGTACGCGATGTACGACAATCACATGTATGGCGACATGACGGTGTATCGTTCTGAGCATGCGGGAGGGCCGGCCCCGGCCGACGGAAGCGGCTTTGGGTACAACATCGATGGAGTTGCGCCGTACTGGCGCTTTGCATGGCAGCAGAACTTTGGCGTGAATTATCTGGAAGTGGGCACGTACGGCCTGTACATGAAGTCGTATCCGAATGCGGTGAGCGGACCGACCGATGATTATGTGGATCCGTCGTTCGACTTCACGTTCCAGCGACCGTTCGGGGCGAATGCGCTGACGATGCACGGGACGTACATCCATGAAAGCTCAACGATGAATGCCACCTACCAGCAGGGTGCGGCGGCGATGGCTGACCACACGCTGGACGAGGGCCGGATCGACGCAACTTACTACTGGGGGAGCAAATATAATCTGACCGGGCAGTACTTCACGCTGGTTGGGAGCAACGATCCGGTGCTGTATGCGCCGGGCGCGGTCACGGGCAGCCGGACGGGGAGTCCAAATACCAGCGGGTACCTGGTTCAAGGCAGCTACTGGCCAGTGGAGAACATTGACCTAACGGTTGCGTACACGGGCTTCAGTCACTTCAATGGTTCCGGTGTGAATTATGATGGCTCGGGGCGTAACGCATCGGATAACAACACCACGTACGCAGCGGTCTGGTTCAACTATTAAAGGCAATCAGCAGGAGATTTGAATGGCAACCGATCAGGAACATGATCACCACCAGGAACATCATCACACCGCTCCCGTTCGGGAGTTGGGCAGCGACGTCATCGTCATCAGCAGGCGCTCCTTTTTTGGAGCGCTGCTGGGCGTTGGCGGCATTGCCATGAGCGCTTTGCTGGCGGTACCCGTTCTGCGATATGTGCTCTATCCGCTCTATGCCAACGACGCCCTGTCGAAGTGGTCGAAGATTGGGCTGGTTGACTCGCTTCCAGCCGTTGGCAGTCCGCCCGTGAGAAAGGAGATTACGTTTCGCAAACTGGACGGCTGGCGCGAAACCGTAACGACCGAGTCCGTTTATGTAGAACGCACGTCGGATGGAAAGATACGGGTGCTGTCATCGATATGCCCGCATCTTGGCTGCACGGTTCAGTGGCGTGCTTCAAAGGGTGAGTTTCTTTGTCCTTGCCACGGCAGCGTCTTCAATGCGGAGGGAAAGCATGTCGCCGGTCCGGCACGTCGGGGTATGGACCCATTGCCGACGCAGCAGGATCAAGGCGAATTGCAGGTTCACTTTGAGTTCTTTCGCGAAGATGTTCCATATCGGGAAGTAGTGAGCTAGGTCTTACGAAGGAGATTTGATGTCGCAACAGGAAAATCCCGCCACTCGTACGCAGAAGCTTCTGGGTTGGCTTGAGAGCCGCACGGGGATGAACCTCATCCTGCGCGTATCTCTCGACGAACCGATTCCGGGAGGTGCCCGCTGGGCCTATGTGTTCGGCTCAGGGCTTCTGTTCATTTTTATTTCGCAGGTGATCACGGGCATATGCCTGGCGCTCTACTATGTGCCGTCGGCACAGAGCGCGCACGTGACGGTGGCCTATATCACGAAGAAGGTGGCGGCGGGGGAATTTCTACGCAGCCTGCATGTATACGGCGCAAGCGCGATGATCATCGTGCTGCTGCTGCACTTCCTCCAGACATTTTTATGGGGCGCATATAAGGGTCGGCGAGAACTTTTGTGGATAGCCGGAGGTGTTCTGGCGATTTTAGTGCTCGCCATGGGATTCACCGGCTATTTGCTGCCGTGGGATCAGAAGGCGTATTTCGCGACCGCGGTTGCGACGAACATCATGTCCACGATTCCGGTGGTTGGTTCTTTATTGGCGCATCTGATGCGCGGCGGCGATACGATTGGGACGCTGACGATCTCCCGGTTCTACCTGCTGCACGTGATCATTATTCCGGCGCTGCTGTTTGCCATGATTGCGGTGCATATCTATCTGTTCCGCAAAGCCGGCGCGGCCGGTCCGATCAGCGAAGATCCGGTGGAGCCGAAGCTGCCGCCGGAGAGCTTCTATCCGAAGCAAGTCCTGATGGATCTAGTGTTCTCTCTGGGTCTGGTTGCGGGACTGGGATTCCTGGCATATTTTCATCCCGTCACACTTGGTCCGCGCGCCAATCCGGCTTCGACGACGTTCATTGCGCGGCCGGAATGGTATTACCTGCCGATATTTGAGTGGCTGAAATTCTGGGAGGGTCCGGCCACGGTATTTGGCGTGGTGATTGCGCCAGCGTTTGTGGCGTTGCTGTTTTTCCTGTTGCCATTTCTGGATCGCAAGCTTGAGCGGCGTCCGTGGCGGCGGCCGATTCCGCTGCTTGCGGTATCGATACTTCTCTGCGGGTTGCTCTATCTTGGATTCCTGAGCCACTACCAGGACATGCACAATCCGATTGTGCGCGACCAGCTTGCCCAGCAGGCGGCGCAGGAGAAGGCATATACGAAGGCGCCATTCCGGCCATTTGTCCAGTCTCCAGGAGCTCTTGAGCTGCTCGCTCCGGCGACGTTTGACCCAGCTGTTGCGCGCGGGAAGGCGTTGTTCCAGAGCAATGGCTGCTCAGGATGTCATGGTGATCGGGGGCGCGGGGCAGTTGGTCCATCGCTGGTTGGGATCGGGAAGAAGTACGACGAGGCTGCGCTGGTGGCGATCATTCACTCGCCCTCGGCTGCATTTCGCAGCGCGGGGATGCCGGGCGCGCCGGAATTGCCGATTCCAGAGGTGAAGGACCTGGTGGCGTTTCTGAACGCTCTTGGCACGCCGGAAGAAAACGTGCAGCCGATAACCGGCGTGGCGGCCGCGGGCAGCAACAATTCGGCGAGCAGCGCGATTCCGCCATCAGGTGGTACGCCGCAGATTGTGGAAGCAGCCGCGGTTTCAACGCCGAATTCATCCGCGGTGCAAGGAAGTTCGCCAGCGCTTGTTGCGGAGGGCCGGCAGATTTTCCAGGCGCATACCTGCTCGGCATGTCATGGTCCAACGGCGCAGGGGACGGCGATTGCGCCACCGCTGGCCGGGATTGGTCACTACTTCAACGAGGCGATGTTCAGCTCGCTGATCCATCATCCAAGGCCGCAGATGACGGCCAAGGGGATGCCGCCGGCGCCGCTCTCAGAGCAACAGACCCATGCGTTGTGGACCTACCTGAACTCGATGCCTATTCCGGCGCATCGGGCGCCGGGAGTACCGGCGGTGGTGATCTTCAAGGACATGGCGGCGAGGCCGGTTCATCGGGGAGCGGCGGTGAGGGCGAAGTCGATAGCGGCGGCGACGCCAGCTCCACAAGCTCCGCCCCCGGCGCGTCCGCAAGGGCAGCCACGGGAGGTTGAGGTGGCCCAAAGCAACGCTCCCAAGGGCAACGTTGCGGCAGGCCGGCAGATTTTCCAGGCGCATACCTGCTCGGCGTGTCATGGTCCAACGGCGCAGGGGACGGCGATTGCGCCACCGCTGGCCGGGATTGGTCACTACTTCAACGAGGCGATGTTCAGCTCGCTGATCCATCATCCAAGGCCGCAGATGACGGCCAAGGGGATGCCGCCGGCGCCGCTGTCTGACCAGCAGACGGAGGATTTGTGGGCTTACCTGAACTCGATGCCTGTGCCGGCGCACCGGGCGCCGGGAGTACCGGCGGTTGTGATCTTCAAGGGAGTTTCCACGCAACCGACTCAACCAGCGACTCCCCCGCATGCAATCGCCGCGGCCCGGGCCGAACCTCGGACCGCAGCTCCGGGGGAGGCGGCTGGATCGACGGCCGCGGTGGAGAATTCCGCAAACAAGCCGGTGGTGAAGGCGGTGGCTCTCAGCGGCCCCGCCGCTGCCGGGGAGCAGATTTTTAATTCCCATGGCTGCATTGCGTGCCACGGTGTTGGCGGTGTGGGGACGCCTCTTGCCATTTCGCTGATCGGGATCACAAACACAGTTCCACACGACCAGCTCATCGCCCTTATCCGGCAGCCGGACGCGAAGATGAAGGCGGGCGGCATGCCGACTTTCGGGTTTAACAATACGCAGCTGAATGAAGTTGTGTCGTACCTGGCGACGCTGAAGAAGCCCGCGCCGGGCGGTGCAAGAGCAGTGACCGCAGTCGAGCACCAGGCCCCGCATCAGCTGACGCCCCTGGAGCTTGCGGGCCGGAAAATCTACTTCAGGGAACGCTGCTCCACCTGCCACGGCGATGGGAGCATGGAGGGAACGGCGGCGGCGCCATCTCTTACAGCGACCGCATCCGAGCTGCCCCCTACGATGATTGAGAAGCTGTTGAAGCACCCCTCCGAAGCCATGCGTTCGAATGGCATGCCCGCCATTGCGATCAATCAGACGGACATGAACGCATTGATCGCATTTGTTCGGTCGCTCCGATACAATCGCTGATTTCGTTGAGCAGCCGCATCCGCAGCAGGAAGTTTGGATCCACCATTCTGCGGGGTAGATCCGGGAAGAATCCTATGAGTGGCATGGGCAGCCTTGAAATTGGCTGCCGTCTCTTTTTGCGCACAATCTAAAAGGCTCTGCTGGTGGTGGATATTGAGGAGGCGGGAAGGGGAGTATTCGGGCGGAGTCTTGACAGAAAATACTGTATAACGCATAGTGTGTATTGTACGGTGTGTGAGGAACAGTATGAATGCCACGGACACACTCTTTGAGAATCTTCGGCTGGAGCTGCGCCGAGGCTGTCTGACGCTGGCGACGCTGGGGCAGTTGCGGCAGGAGCACTACGGTTACACGCTGCGGAAGGCTCTGGCCGAGCGTGGGTTGGCGATTGAGGAGAGCACGCTGTATCCGCTGCTGCGGCGGCTGGAGAGCCAGGGGCTTTTGGAGAGCGAGTGGCGCGAGGAGGACAAGCGGAACAAGCGGTTTTACCGGCTTTCGCCGCTGGGGGAGCAGATGCTGGGGCAACTTTTGGGCGAGTGGCGGGATTTGAATGCGGCAATTGACCGGATAGTGGAGACGAGTGAGGGTGGGTGGTTGCCCGGGAAAGGGCCGCGGCATGGACAGGCGGGGTGAGACAGGAGGGGAGAGAGGCGATGGAACTTCTTGAAAGATATCTGCAGGCGGTGAGCAAGCACCTTCCGCGTGGGAGGCAGCAGGATATATTGGCGGAGCTGCGGGCGAATCTGGAATCGCAACTGGAAGACAAGGAAGCCGAACTGGGAAGGCCGCTGAAGCAGGGCGAGGCGGAGGACTGGCTGCGGGAGTTGGGATCTCCGGTGGAGGTGGCGGCGCGGTACCTGCCGCAACAGTGGCTGATTGGGCCAGGGATTTTTCCGATGTACTGGTTTGTGCTGCGGACGGCGCTGGTGTGGGCGGTGCTGATCTATTCCATAGTTTCTGCAGTGCTGATTGTGCTGGGGCAATCGGGGGCGCAGCCGGTTGCGGGGGCGATAATGCGCGCGCCGGGGGTGCTGTTTGCAGTGGCTGGGTGGGTGACGCTGATATTTGCGGCGATTGAGTTTTTTACTACGCGATTTCCTGGGAAAGCGGCGCCGCTGATGAAGGGAGTGAAGGATTGGTCGCCGGCGACGCTGCCGCCGCTGGAGGCTGCGCAGGCGAGTTTATCGCCGAGGAGTTTTCCGCATGCGGTGGCTGAGTTCGTGTTCGGATGCCTGTTCCTGGCGTGGCTGTTGTTGATTCGGCATTATCCGTTTTTGCTGCTGGGTCCGGGCGTGTGGTATTTGCACCTTTCTCCGTTCGCGCTGGCTCCGGTGGTGATGGTGTTTTACTACTGGGTGGTGGCACTGAACGTGCTGCAGCTGGGGTGGCGTACGGTGGATTTAGTTCGCGGAACCTGGCAGCGTCGGCGGACGGCACAGCACCTGGTATTCAAGGTCTTTGCAGTGATTCCGCTGGTGGTGTTGGTGAGGGCTCCCGGACAGGCGCTGGTAGTGCTGAAGAGTCCGGCGGTGGATGCTGCGCATTATGGTGTGACGGTGGCCACGCTGAACGCGGGGGCGCACAAGGGTCTGCTGGTGGTGCTGGTGATTGTGGTGGCGCAGCTGGTGTGGGATCTGGGGCGGTGGGCATTGAATCTGAGGAGGGCTGCCGGGACGGCTTGACAGCGATGTCGGGCCGTTCCAGATATCCAGCAGAAGTGAGATTCAGGCCGAGGTGAATGCCTGAACGAGGAGTCCATTGTTCGTTCCATCCCGGGTTCGCTCAAGGTTTTCCATTTCAGGGTTGAATATTCTGCCGGGCGCCACTGCCGTCGGTCCCGGGCTGAAGTGCCGGTGGACAACCTGCTTGCGGCGGACGTGGTGGCGGCCGATGGGAGTTTTGTGCGGGCGAGCGAGAACGAGAGTCCGGATTTGTTTTGGGCACTGCACGGCGGGGGCGCGTATGTGAAGTTCATGAAGGAGGAAGGCGAGGATGGGGAGAAGGCGACCTACGGCGGGAACTATGAGCGGCAGGCGAAGGTGAAGGCGCGCTACGATCCGGAGAACCTGTTCCACATCAACCAGAACTTGAAGCCGATGAGGCAGGGAGTTAGTTTAGAGCGGGTTCGGGATGGATCGAGTCTGAAGAGAGGACTGGTGAGGGAATTCAGTCGCGAGAGTGGGTGCGCTCGTTGAGGCGGATCATTTGGAGCATGCGGAAATTGATGAGGATGAATCGCAGGATCTGCCATGGCAGGAAGGTGCGGAGGAAGACAGTGAGGCGAGTGGGGCGGGTGGAGTACATGGATTCCTTCATGTACGAGGGGAGATTATCGTCCGGCTTTTGTGGGTTGTTCATGGTTACTCCGGAATGAGGTGCCAACCGGGCTTGAGGCCGGCCTTGTAAAGGAACATGTAATGGAGAAGAAGCTTGATCCAGTGACCGGCGAGGCCGATTTCGCCCATGGTGTATTTGAGTTCGCGGCCATATTCGGGGAAGCGCTGGAAGTCTGGAACGATGGGAAAGACGGTCATGACGGCGGCAGTGCCGGTAAGGAGCCCTGCGCCGGTAGAGGCCACGCAGGCGGCGCCCATTTCTGCCATGGAGGCGGTGTGGAGGGGATTTTTGTGTCCGAGGACGGTGTTGGTGATGGTGTGGGCGACTGCCTTGCCGATGGTGGCCGAGGGCATGCCGGTACGTGGCGGGGCAGCGAAGATCGGCTGTCCATCGGCGGTGAAATGGGGTTGTGAGATTGCATGGGGTGGGGCAAAGGCAATGCCGGCGGCGAAGATGTTTGGGAAGAGGGGACTGCGGTAGACGTGGGGCCAGTCTGAGGCGGACCACTGTTCGTAGCGTTTGCTTTGATAGTCGGCGTCGACTTTCATGAATCCGCTGGGGGCGAAGAGTGTGGTTGTGATGTCTGCGTTATTGCGGTCAAAGGCGCGGAGGCCGACACCGGAGAAGGGCGGCAGGAGCATGGCGAAGTCGAAGTAGAGGTCGTGCTCTTCGCCGTCGAGGGTTTTGTAGTGGAGTCGATCGGGGTCGACCTTCTGGACGTGGGAGCGGATGACCCAGTCAATGCCGCGCTCGGCGAAGAGCGAGGCGGTAAAGATGTTGGTGGGTGTGATGTATCCGCCGCGGCGGATGTGGGCGCCGCCCATGCCGAAGTCGCCGAGCTGGTACTCGTTGGAGAGGTAGATGACCTGGGCGCGGTGGCGGACGCCGTGACGGCGGAGTTCGTATTCGAGATTGACGACGTATTCGAGGGCGGCGCCTTCGCAGGTGCAGGTTCCATGGCCGGTGCCGACGAGGAATTTGCGGGTTGCGCCCAGTTTCATGTCGTTGACGTGATCGAGGAAGGAGCTGGCGGTTTGCTGGGCGTGGTCCGCGGTGCAGACTGAGAAGCTGTTGGCGTCGGGACCGAGGCCTTCAGTGGCTTCAAATTTGAGCTTGGGGCCGGTGGCGTTGATGAGGAAGTCGTAAGGGACGAGTTCGCGGGAGCCGGTGATGCCGGGGAGGGTGGATTCGGCTTCGACATGGGGGGTGTTGAGTTGATCGCTGCCCTCGGGGTAGATAGCGATGGCGCGGGCCTGCTTGAAGGTGATTCCGGCTTTTTCGTAGACGGGAGCGAGCGGTACGAGGACGTCGGATGGAGCCATGCGACCGAGGCCGACCCAGATGTTGGAGGGGAGCCAGTTGTAGTCGGGCTTGGGGGAGATGACGGTGACGTCTGCGTTTTTGCCGAGCCAACGCTTGATGAATGCGGCAGCGGTGTGACCGGAGACGCCTGCTCCGAGAACGACGATTTTGGCCATGACGACCTCCAGCGTACTTCGCCCTTCATGGATAAAAGGCATTGGAGGCGGGGAGTGTTACAGGCGGGGAGGATTATTTTTTGGGGGGACGGTGTGCCGGCCGCACTCCTCACTCCTCGAACTCGAAAAGATCGGCTCCCGGGGCCGCCATTCCAGTAGTGTTAACAGGCCGTAACTTCTGATCAGTGGACTTCGACGAGGGGTTCGGTGGCGGTGCCGGAGCCGTAGCGGGCGCGGACGTAGTCGTCGAGGATCTTCTGGAAGTCGGCGACGATGGTGTCTCCACGGAGGGTGGTGAGGAGTCGGCCATCGACGTAGACGGGAGCCTTGGGCTCCTCGAAGGTTCCAGGGAGCGAGATGCCGATGTTGGCGTGCTTGGATTCGCCGGGCCCGTTGACGACGCAGCCCATGACGGCGAGCTTGAGCTCTTCGACGCCGGGGTAGGTCTGGCGCCAGACGGGCATGGATTCGCGGAGGTAGTCCTGTATTTGCTGGGCGAGCTCCTGGAAGAAGGTGCTGGTGGTGCGACCGCAGCCGGGGCAGGCGGTGACCTGCGGGGTGAAGCTGCGGATGGAGAGTGAC
>CAZWSD010000037.1:0-14687 GCA_964636535.1 uncultured Acidobacterium sp.
AGACCGCCCATCCCGCCATCCTCGATGTCACCCTCGTCAACCAGGGCCCGCAGGGCCCCATCGGCCTGACCGGAGCGACCGGAGCGACCGGAGCACAAGGCATCCAGGGACCCCCCGGAGCCACCGGCGCACCGGGCATCCAGGGCATCCAGGGCATCCCCGGAGTCACCGGCGCAACAGGAGCAACTGGGGCCGTAGGATTGACCGGAGCTACAGGAGCTACAGGCGCGGCCGGACCTCCGCTCGCCTTCCAAGGCACGTGGAGCAGTGCTACCGCTTACCCGATTGGTGCTGCTGTCTCCTACAATGGAAGCAGCTACATCGCGCTGACCGGCAACTTCAACATCACTCCACCATCCGATTCCACAGTTTGGGCGCTGTTGGCTCAGGAAGGCGCTACCGGGTCGACAGGCCCCATCGGTCCCATGGGCCCCATCGGTCCACAGGGCCCCATCGGTCCACAGGGCCCCATCGGTCCACAGGGCCCCATCGGTCCACAGGGAATACCGGGACCGGTCGGGCCGACAGGCGCTACCGGTGTTACCGGGCCGACAGGAGCCACAGGAGCAACCGGCGCGGCGGGAACATTTTCCTCAGTGACCGAATACAGCTCCGCAACCACCTATGCTGTGGGGCAGATCGTCTCCTGCGTCAGTACCTGCGGTACGAATGGCTCCAGCTATTACCTCGCCACGGCAACCCCGGCTGGAACCGACCCCTCATCGCACAACGGCAGTGGACAACCATGGATCGAGGTGGCGGCAGAAGGCGCAACGGGCGCGACCGGCAGCCAGGGAATACAGGGTGTGGCCGGGCCACAGGGGCCGACCGGACCAACCGGACCAACCGGACCAGCCGGGACAGTCAGTGTCAACGGGATTACGTACCTGGCGACATTTACGAATCCAGGTTCGGGCGCGGGTACGATATTCTATCTGGCCCCGAACGCCACCCTTCTGGGGACAACCAACAACACTGCCATCTCCAGTTCGTCGGAGGCGAACTTCGTAACTGCTCCGACAAACTGTACAGTGGCTGCGCTCAATGTGGGAGTCGATAATTACTTCACCCCCAGCACAGATACAACCACGATCACCGTCTATCACAACCAGGCCGGAGCGGGATCCCCAGTTGCGGCGATGTCCTGCACGGTGACGACCAGCGGGAACAGGTCGTCGTGCAGCAGCACAAATGGTTTCGCGGTGGCGGCCGGAGACGACCTCGCTCTCGGTTTCACCGAGACAAACGCTACACCATACAACCGAATTTCGGTCAGTCTGGTTTGCCAGTAATAGCCGGAAACGATTGACGCCGTTAACAGCAGTAAGAGGAGAAGAAACAGAATGGCAGAGGCATATCTTGGAGAAATCCGCATGGTCGGGTTCAACTTTGCGCCGATGGGTTGGGCGCTATGCAACGGGCAGCTACTGCCTATTTCGTCGAATACACCGCTATTTGCATTATTAGGCACGACTTTTGGCGGTAACGGTCAAACCACCTTCGCGCTTCCTGATCTGCGCGGGCGCGTTCCCGTACATCAGGGACAGGGGCCGGGCTTGAGCCCCTACGTGATGGGAGAGGCCGTGGGCGCGGAGACCGTCACACTGATAAATTCCAACATGCCGCTCCATAATCACGCTCTCAACGTCAACAATCAGCCTGGGCCCCAGACCGATCCGACGAATGCCTTGATCTCAGTCGTCAACGATGGTTCTGGGCGCAATCCGACGGTGTATCCCGCGTATTCGACCAGTAACCCGACGGGCGCCATGTCTGCGCAAGCGGTTGGACTCGCCGGCGGCAATATGCCGCACGAGAACCGGCAGCCGTCCCTGACCGTCAATTTCATTATTTGCCTGCAGGGTATTTTCCCGGCCCGTCAATAATCATCGACCGGCCGGTGATTTCGTCACCGGCCCGAACTCTTGTTTGCATGGATGACCGCATCACAATCCGGCCCGCAACACCAGCAGATGCTCCGGTGCTCTTCGCGCTTTTTGCCGAAGAGAAAACAGCCGAGCTTGCGGGGCTTGGTCTTGCTGCCGAGCAGTTGCAGCCATTGCTGGAAATGCAATATCGCGGCCGGGAATTCAGCTATTCGCAGGCTGCGGCGAATCTGGCTGACGATGTTCTTTGCCTGAGTGACGGTACGGCGGTGGGTAGGATTCTGATTGACCGGCGGGCGGATGGCATTCGCGTGATGGATGTAGCCGTGCTCGCGGCTTACCGTAATCGCGGCATAGGAACGCAAGCCCTCGAGCAGGTACAGCAGGCGGCGCAGAAGGCTTCACTGCCCGTCAGGCTGCGCGTGATGAAGCAGAGCGCGGCCGGGCGCCTCTACCAGCGGCTTGGATTCGCCGCTGTCTCAAGCGATGCTATTTCGATGGAGTTGCATTGGCATCCCGCCCGGACAGAAGACCGGGGCAATCCGGCTGCTGCCGAACATCCTCACGCTGCGCGCCGCGCAGATCACGATGAGATGGTGCGGCGCATTGTCGGGTTCCTGAAAGAGATTGGGCTTGCGATTGAGTGCGGCGCGATTGCTTCCGCCGATTTCCTGCCCGGCATTCAGATGATCCCCCATGGGCTGCGCATCGATGCGGACGCGCTGCTCTATCCCGGCGATTTGCTCCATGAGGCGGGACATCTGGCATTGAGGACGCCGCCGCAGAGAACATCAGAACCGCGCGCTACTTCGGATGCAGCGGAAGAAATGGGGGCACTGGCGTGGTCGTATGCCGCGGCAGTGCACATCGGGATTGATCCCCAGATCGTATTTCACGAGCATGGTTACCGCGGCCAGGCGAGCCAGTTGCTGCATGACTATGCGCACGCCAAGGCCGTCGGGCTGCCCTATCTGTGGTGGATTGGCATGACGACACAGCCGCTGGCGGGGCAACCTTCTATATATCCCCGCATGCTTCGCTGGTTGCGGGAAGAGCGAATTCAAACACAGGAAGCCGATCACGCCGACTGTACATTGCAGGCGCACGCATGAGCAAAGAGCTGGCCTTCCAACGGGAAGATCGCACGCATGAGGGTTTGATGAAACTCCGCAGACTCCCCGCGGGCAGGGGCAAACGCGCGGCGATCTGCGCTATCGCAATCGCGGCCGGAGCTTCTCTGTCGCTGGCTTTTGCACCCGCGGCGCTTGGACAGGCAATTCTTACGGTAACCCCAGCGGCAACGGCCACCACGGTGGCCGGGACGGGCGCGGCCGGCTACTCCGGAAACAACGGTGCAGCAACGAGTGCTACGTTTGCTTCGCCGAGCGCCGTCGCCTATGACTCGAAGGGCGATCTCTTCATCGCCGATACGAACAACAATGTCATCCGCGAGGTTTCGGTCTCCGGTGTTGTGACGACCATAGCGGGCAATGGCGCGCAGGGCTTCAGCGGTGATGGGGGCGCGGCGACCCGTGCGGAACTCAATGCGCCGACGGGAATCGCGATCGATTCGAGCGGGAACCTCTATATTGCAGATTCGCAGAACAACCGCATTCGCGAGGTCAGCAACGGCATCATTACGACAGTGGCAGGCAATGGAACCGCCGGCTATTCCGGAGACGGCGGAGCGGCGACGAGCGCGGAACTGGACATGCCCATGGCAGTCGCCGTTGACGGCGCCGGCAATCTATACATCGCAGATACAGACAATCAGCGCATCCGCGAAGTCGCCAACGGCGTCATCAACACCATCGCGGGCAATGGCCAGCAGGGCTTCAGCGGCGATGGCGGCCCGGCCACCAGCGCAGAACTCGACACGCCCACCGGCGTCGCCGTCGATGCCGCCGGCAACATCTATATCGCCGACTCACACAACAATCGCATTCGCGAAGTCAGCAATGCCGTCATCCACACAGTCGCCGGCAGCGGGCCCGTCACCTTTTCCGGCGGTTACAGCGGCGACGGCGGCAGCGCCACGGCAGCGCAGCTGGCTAAGCCCACGGGCGTCGCCATCGATTCGGCCGGCGACATTTATATCGCTGATACCAACAACGATCGCCTTCGCGAAGTGGGCAACGGAACCATCTCTACTGTAGCCGGCGACGGCGTACAGGGCTACAGCGGTGACGGCGGGGCTGCTACCGCCGCTCAACTCAACACACCGCGCGACGTCGCCGTCAACACCACCGGCGATGCGGTCATTGCCGACACACAGAACCAGCGCGTGCGCGACGTCAATCTGCCCACCCTCACTTACGCATCGCAAGGCGTCGGCATCGCCGGCAGCCCGCAGTACGTCACCATCGCCAACTCCGGCGCCGGCACCCTCACCGTCCAAACACTCAGCATAACCAGCGGATTTGCCACGGCCGCCGGCGGCACCTGCTCCGCCCTGCCCATCTCCCTCACCGCCGGGCAAAGCTGCACCCAGGCCATCGTCTTCCAGCCAACCTCGGCTGGCCCCACCCAGGGCAGCCTGCTCGTCGGCGGCAGCGGAGTCGTCCCGCAAACCATCCTGCTCAGCGGTACAGCCACTCAATCTGCCGCCCTCCCGCAGCTCACTTCGTCGCTCAACCCATCCGCCTTCGGCAACTCTGTCACTTTCACTGCCACTGTCGGGGCCGGCAGCGCACCCACCCCCACCGGAACCATCACCTTCCATGACGGCTCCACGCCTCTGCAGACGGTCACCATGAGCGGCGGATCCGCAACTTACACCTACGCGCTGCTCAGCGTCGGCGCTCACTCCATCACCGCCGCCTACAGCGGCGACTCCGCCTGGGAGGCCGGAACCTCCGCAGTTCTCACCCAAACCGTCAACCAGACCACCCCTTCCATCTCGCTCAATTCCTCGGCATCTGCCGTACTGCTCGACAACTCCATCACGTTCACCGCCATTGTCGCCTCCGCCAGCGGAACACCCACCGGCGTCGTGACCTTCCTCGATGGCACCACCTCCATTGGAAGCGCGCCGCTCAACGCCGGCCAGGCCACCGTCACCGTCAGTACGCTTGCAGCCGGCGCCCACTCCATCACCGCCGTTTACGGTGGCAGCACAGACTTCACCTCCGTCACAAGCACCGCCGTCTCTGAGCAGGTAGATAACTTCAGCCTCAACTTCGCCGCCGGAAGCATGACTTCCGTTTCCGTTGCCCCCGGCGGCACGGCAACCTACAAGCTCGTCTTCAGCCCCGTCGGAGCCGCAACCTTCCCTGAAACCATCCACCTCTCCGCCACCGGTTTGCCCGCGGGAGCGGTCGCCACCTTCAGCCCCGCTACCATCGCCGCCGGCGCGGGAACAACTACCGTCACCCTCACCATCCAGACCACCAACACCACGGCAACCCTGTATCTGTCAGCGCCTCCCGCCGGTCAGAACCCGCTCTACTTCGGCCTCGTCCTTCTGCCCTTCGCCGACATCCGGCGCAATCAAAACACGCGCCATAAAACCACCGCCAGGCGCCCGCAACCGCGCAGACGCCGGCTCTTCCTTCTCGTCGCATCTCTCGCATTCGCCGCCCTCGTCGGCATCACAGGCTGCGGTGCAAACAACGGCTTCTTCTCTCACCCATCGCAGAACTACACCATCACCATTACCGGCACCGCGGGCGCGCTCTCGCATTCCGCCACCGTACAACTCAATATCAAGTAGAGGACTGCGTCAGGATGCTCAGACAAATCGCCGGCATTTCGATCCTGATCCTCGCTTCCCTCCGCGTCGCTGAAGCCAGGCCCGCTCAACAACCGGCTTCGCACCCCAGGTTCAGCGCCCTCACCATCGGGCTTACCTACAACGCTGAACGAGCAAAAACAACCAGCAGCGGTTGTAACTGCTTCTGGTTTCAAGGTGCGGCCGCTGACGTCGGCTGGCAGCTCTGGAATAACCTCGGCATCGCCGCCCAGCTCAGCGGCGCACACGCCTCCAACATCGGCCCGGGAGTCAACATCAGCAAAATCGACTTCCTCTTTGGGCCCCGCTATACATGGCATCCGCCCCTGTGGAGACCGACCAGGCGCAGCTCTACCCTCTTCGGCGAGTTTCTCCTCGGCGGCATCCACGCCTTCAACACCATCATCCCCACCAGCTCCGGCGCATCCAGCAGCGCCACCGCCTTCGCCCTCCAGACCGGTGGCGGCGCCAATCTGTGGCTCACGCCTCGCTTCGGCCTGCGCGTCCTCCAACTCGATTACATCTATTCACAACTCCCCAACGGCGGAAACTCTCGACAGAATGATCTCCGCATCGCCACCGGCGTCATCTGGCGCATTCCCTGACGGGAATACCGCGGCGCCTGAATCCTGATCGCCCCCTCGTCCCCAACTTAGCGCCCACAGCAGACTACGGCAGCCACGCCATAATGCGCGCCCCCTCAGTGCGCCCTCCTTTTTTGACCGTTCTCCTCAGTGCCCCCATGCCCCGTGCGGCCATCCGGGCGCTTTTCCTGACGGCGCGGAATATCGCAAAACGCCCGGCGTGGCCGTCTTCACCAAAGAACGGTCCCACCGGGCGAATCTCAATCCCTGTCTCGAATCAGCAAAAACCTCCGTAGCACAAAGCTGCCTCGTTAAAGGCAGCTCCGGCATGCACTGCTGTCCATCGCTTAATGGGTTCCGGCATGACTAGCCCCAGCCGTGGGCGTGCCCAGCAGCATGCCCGCGTTGCGATTTGGATACGGAGGAGGAGGAACGATGTGAAAAGCATGACCCTTCAGCTCTCGCATCGCAATGGCAACGGCTGCCTCAAGCTGAGGATCCTTTCCTTCGCGCCATTGCTCAGGATTCATCTCCACATGCACATCGGGAGTCACTCCGTGATTCTCGATATCCCATTTCCCATTGGGGAAATAAAGCGCTCCCGACGGCGCTGTCACCATGCTCCCATCCATCAACGTCGGATATCTGCCGATCCCTACGAGTCCGCCCCACGTCCGCGTGCCCACCAACGTTCCTACGTGCTCCTGCCGGAAGATATACGGCATATAATCTCCACCCGAGCCCGCAAAATGATTGATGACCATGACCTTCGGCCCAAAGATAGCCGCCGGAGCAACCTCGATATGGCCATGACGGTTCAATGTGAAGCTCAGCAAAGGCTGCTGTAACTCGTTAATCACATAGTTGGCGAGCAGGCCGCCGTGGTTGAATCGTTCATCCACGATCGCACCCTGCTTACCAATCTGCGAATAGAAGTACCGGTTGAAATCAGTCCAACCGCCGTTTTCCGTGTCCGGCAGGTAGATGTAGGCTAGCTTGCCATCGCTGAGCTTGTTCACCAGCATCTGGTTGCGATGAATCCAGTCCTCCTTCCGTAGCGCCATTTCATTCCTCACAGGTACCACGGTCACCTGGCGGGATTTCGTACCGTCAGGGCTGGCCGAAACGGTCAAAACCACCTGCTTGCCCGCGGTGTTCTGGAAGAACCGGTAGATATTGTCTGCCCCATACAGCGCCCGGCCATTCACATCCAGTAGATAGTCGCCCACTTTCACGTTGACTCCGGGCTGCGTCAGCGGAGCGTGCAGCCGTGGGTTCCAGTTCTCCCCACTGTATATATGCGAGAAACGGTAACGATTATTATCGATGCTGTAGTCGGCCCCCAGCAACCCTTCCGGCACCGGTCTCGGGCCGGAATACGATTGGCTCAGGAACATGTGCGAAACGCTCAGGTTCCCTACCATGTCGTGGAACAGATACTGAAGATCAGATCGACTTTCCACCCCGGGCAAAAACTGGGCATAGTACTTCTCCGCCCGCGGCAGGTCCAGGCCGTTGAACTGCGGCGAATAGAAGAAGTTTTGTTCGATCCGCCACACCTGGCGATACATCTCCGCCCATTCACGACGCGGGTTCACGTAAACCTGAAGATTTCCGGTGTCGAGCGCTGTTCCAGCGCCCGGGCTGATCTTCGCAGCTACCGGAACAATCCGCCATTGCGAATGCTGCTCCAGCAGCACACTCTTTCCGTCGGCCGACACAACAAAATTTTGCAGGTCCGACAGCGCATGCGTCGTCTTCCGCTTCTTCATCGAGAACCGGTAAAGATTCAGCCCCGGATGATCCGGCTGGTTCTGGCTCACGATCGGGCCTGAGAGAAGCCAAAACACCCCCGGAGACGACACTGTCAGACCCACGTAAGAACGCGGCGGAATCGGCAATGCCAGAATCCGATGGCTCAACCCCTCAAAGTCAATCGTCACCTTCGCCGGCTTGGCCGATTTCTTCTGCGCCGGATCGGCCCCCTTCTTCGACGACGCTGCCTTTGCCGCCCTTTCCTCGCCAGGCCTCGGCGCCAGTGGCGAAGGAATATTCTTCCGCAGCACTGCAACATATGCGCTATATACCGTCGGAAAATCGATGGACGATAGGTCACCTACCTCAGCACCCGGGTTGGGATTCGTACTGGCCAGGAAGTAGAGGTATTTGCCGCTCGGATCGAACTGCGACATCTCCGCATCGCTCCCGGACGGAGTTATCCGCGTCGACTTCCCAGTCGCCAGCGAATATACAAAGATCGCATGCAAATAATCAGGTTGAACCGCTGTATATGTTAGCCACCCACTATCCGCCGACCACGCGGGATTAAATGAGTTATACCCCTCGTCATAGTAGCGGGTAGCCACAAGCGTCAGCTTGCCCGTCTTCACATCCACGATCCACAGATGCTGCGCGATGTCGGTGAACGCTATATAGCGGCCGTCAGGCGACCAGACCGGGTTGAAGTAAAACGTCGGGTGCGCGCCAAGACTGATCTTCCGCACCGCCCCGATCCCGTTTTGCGGACTGATGTAAAGCTCGTTTTCACCCGAAGCGTCGGAAAAATACGCGATCTTGCTGCCATCCGGAGACCATACCGGGTAACGCTCGCACGCACCCGTCGTGTTCGTTATGTCCTGCGCGCTGCCGTGCTTCGTCGGAACCGTCAGAATATCGCAGTGGGCCTGGAATGCCGCACGCACTCCATGCGGAGAAATTGTCGGGTGTTTCAGCTCCATCGCCACCTTGTCCCAATGCGGCTGCGCACCGGAAAAATCGGCATGCATCTCGACATGAACCTGCCGGATTCGCCCCGACTTCACATCCAGCAAAAACAGCTTCCCCATTTCCGTGTACACAATCGCCGGATGCGAACTGTCCAGCGCCCCCGCTGAGGCCGTCAGAATGTCGTGTCCGTCCTCCGGCGAGATCGCCTTCACTGTCTTGGATCCAAGATCGTAGCGATACAACCGGAAGTGACCGCCCGTCCGGTCAGAAAGAAAATAGATCGCATTGCCGATCCACATCGGATCCTTATTGTCCGCGCCGTCGCGCGGCAGCGTCGTCACACTCGAATTGCTCAGCTCCGCGATCCGGATGCGCGGCTCCATCCCTCCCCGATAGTGCTTCCATGCCTCAAACCACGGGTGGTTGCGGAAAGGCACGTATGCCAGCCGCTGACCATGCGGAGAGTACGAGCCCTGCGTGGCCCACGGCAGCGGCAGCTCTGTCGGCAAGCCTCCGCCCACTGAAACCGTGAAAAGCTGGAAGTACAGAGGATCGATACTGTAACGTGACGATTTGAACAGCACTTGCTTGCTGTCATTGGTCCAGCCCAATGTCACATTCGGACCCGGATACCACGTAAGCCGTTGAGCCTGTCCACCCTCCGCTGGCATTACGTACACCTGCTGATCGCCATACTCGCTGCGCGTAAAAGCCAGAAGCTTCCCATTTGGCGAGAAGATCGGCGAGGTGTCCTGCCGCACTCCTGACGTGAGCCGCTCTGCAACCCCTCCTTGGCGACTGATCGACCATAGGCTGCCTGCGTAGGAAAAAACTATCTGGGTTCCATCGACGGTGGGATTCTGGAACAGGATCGGTGGGGTCTGGGCCTGCGCTGTCGTATAGCACAGCAGCAGACATGCCGCGAATAGCAGGAAGCGGGTCGGCAGAAAACGCATATATCTCCCCTTTAGGAGTGGTTGGCCTATCATTTTGTTTGGGCCGGCGGCTGCGATCACCACGAATCCGGCAATGCATGATCGGCTGAAAAATCCAGCCCATGAGGCTGGTAAACCGTCTACTCTACGCTGCAACAGCTAAAGTTGCAAGACGACAGCTCCATAGACGTCCCCAGCCAATCAATGTGAGCTGCCCGGTGGAAATTTCACTCCGCTGTATTGCCCCAGACGTATCCGCAAGCCCTCTTCTCCCTCGTGATCCATGCCCATTCTATTGCCGCACCAGCACACCCTTCAGTTCTTCTTCCGGCAGAATGCGTAGCAGATGCACAGGCAGCCCGTCCTGCGGAGCAAGATATTCCCCGTAGTCGCGCGGCTCGATAATCACCGGCTCGCGATCATGAATCGGACGCATCACCGCATTTGCCTCCCCGGTCAGGATGGCAAATGTATTCTCCCACTCCTGCGTCTTCGGATTCTTCCACGGCGCCCACAACCCGGCCATCCCGAACGGATGATGATCCACAATCTCAAATTCGAACTTCGGCTTCTTGCCCGTCTTCACCTTCTGCCACTCATAAAAACTGTCCGCAGGAACCAGGCACCGCCGCTGCCGAAACGACTCTTTCCAGAAGCGCGACGTCGCCACGCCCTCTGACCGCGCATTGAACAAAAAACGATCCGGCAGTTTGAATCCCCACCGCATCATCTCCATCTGCCGCGTGCCGTCCGCATGCTCCATCACCACCGGCTGCATCGACCCCGGCGCAATCTCATCCTCCGCTTCCAGGTACAGATCCTCCAGCCCCTTGCCCACCTCAAAAGCCTCGGCAATGCGCTGTTTGTCAGAACGGCGGCGATAGCGTCCACACATACTGGCAGCCTACTCCAAAGAGAATTATTTACTCCATATATTCAGATGCTTACGCTCCGGTTGCACCTCCTAATGTGCAACCCGTCATTGACATCCCACCTCCATAAAAGGCGAATATAAGGCGAATATAACGCCGTGCCTTCCGCCTCTGCCATCCGCATCCAGATCGAGTCCGCCCTCGCCCATAAAATCCCCTCGGCGCTCACCCCCACGGCCCGTCTCATCCGACCCGTCGCCGCCACCGGCATCCCTGCCCTCGATGCCGCACTCGACGGCGGCCTCCCCATCGGCGCCATCAACGAACTCTCCGGCCCCGAATCCTCCGGGCGCTCTGGAGTTGCACTATCCTTTCTGGCGCACCAAACCCAGACGAAGTTCTGCGCATGGATCGACGCAAGCAACGCCCTCGATCCCCTCTCTGCCGCATCTGCCGGCGTGAATCTCTCCCAGATGCTTTGGGTGCGCTGCGGAGCCGAAAACCCACAGGCCGGCCACGGCAACCACTTCACGCTCCCAAAGCAATGTTTCACGCCTCCCCAAGTGATCAAGGGCCTCCATGGCGGAGGCTATGGAAACTACCCCCGCCAGGAACTGAAAGGACTCCCCGAAGCCGTCAGCGGCCTCTTCGCGCCCCCCGGCACAGAACCGCAACTACGCAACAGGCCCCAGCGCAAACCACTCGAACCCGGCCCCATGCCCGCGCCCCAGCCAGAACTACCCGCTGCACAGCGCCGCCCTGCCCGGCAAAAATCTCTCAGCCCCTGGACGCCTCTCGAACAGGCTCTCCGCGCATGCGATCTGCTGCTGCAGGCTGGCGGCTTCAGCGCCATCGTCCTCGACATGGGTAGCGTAGCGCCCGAGCACGCCTCCCGCATCCCGCTCGCTACTTGGTTTCGCTATCGCGCCGCGGCAGAGCGCACGCATACATGCATCCTTCTGCTTACACAAACTTCCTGCGCCAAAAGCAGCGCCGAGCTCCTGCTGCGCTTCCAACCCGCCAAATCCATCCGCTCCGAACCCACCGTCTTCACCGGCTTCGAAACCACCGTCGAGATCGCACGCCGCCGCTTTTCCGCCAAAAATGACGTCACCCCTTTCCGCAAACCCCCGCAAAGCGCGCCCCCCGCACGCTGGACCAACCGCGCCGCATGGGCAGCCGAATCATGACACCCCCGGATCAATTCGCCTGCCTCTATGTAAAAGAATTCCCCGCGCAGGCACTGCTGCGCCTGCACCCCGAACTCTGCGCAAAACCATGCGCCGTCATGGAGGGCGACCCTCCACTCGAAATGGTCTGCTCCCTCAACACACCCGCACGACAGCTCGGCCTGCGGCCCGGCATGACCCGCCCCGAAGTGGAACTCTTTTCCGCCGCAACCATCCTCATACGCTCGCAACAGGCCGAATCCACCGCGCGCAGCATGCTTCTCGCCTGCGCCGCAATCTTTTCCCCGCGCATCGAAGACCGCACCGAAAACACCGCCCTGATCCTCGTCCTCGACATCGCAGGAACCGAAAAACTCTTCGGCCCGCCAGAAACTCTCGCGCGCCGTCTGCTCGAACAGGTCAATGCGCATGGCCTCGCCGCCTCCATTACTATCAGCCGCAATCTGCACGCGGCCATCTGCCTGGCCAAAGGCGATTTCCACCGCAACGCGGTCCAGATCATCGCCCCCGGAACAGAAGCCGCCGCGCTGGCATCACTTCCTTTGAGTGTTCTTGATCTCACAGCCGACCAGGCAGACACCTTTGCCCTCTGGGGCATTCGTATGCTGGGCATGCTGGCCGCATTGCCGCAGAATGAGCTCATCGCCCGCATCGGCCAGGACGCCATGCGCCTCCGCCACATGGCTCGCGGCGAGCATCCGCACCTCTTCCAGCCTGAGGAGCCGATCTTTACGCTCGAAGAGCACATGGCTCTCGACACGCCGGCCGAGTTGCTGGAATCCCTGCTCTTCATCCTCGGCATGATGCTCGACCCCATTCTCCTTCGCGCCCGGGCTCAGATCGTCGCGCTCGCATCTGTCACCATCACACTTACATTAGAGCGCGGTGCCGAACATTCGCTCGTCGTCCGCCCGGCTTTGCCTTCCACCGACAAGCCCCTCTGGCTCAAACTGCTCCATCTCGAACTCGAAGCGCACCCTCCCCAGGCAGCCATCGTCGCCGTCGCCCTCCACGCCGAACCAGGCAGCGCCGGCAAGGAACAGCTTGGTCTCTTCTCGCCGCAGTCTCCCGAGGCTTCCCGCCTCGACGTGGCCCTCGCTCGCCTCCGCACCCTCGTCGGCGAAGCCAACGTAGGCCGCGCCGTGCTCCAAGACACCCACGCGCCGGAAGCCTTCCGCCTCGAGCCCTTCACCACCCTCTCCGCCAGGCCCTCCGATAAAACCCTCCCCCACGCTCGCCTCATCCAGCGCATACTGCGCCCGCCGGAAGCTGTCTCCGTCACCTTGCATCGCGCCCAGCCCGCATCTTTCTGGTTTCGAAGTCAACGTTACACAATCGAGCAGGCCTATGGACCGTGGAAGTGCGATGGCCACTGGTGGACCTCCACGCTCTGGGGACAGGAGCAGTGGGACCTCGTCGCCCGCTTCCCCAGCGGCCCCATGCTCTGCTGCTGCCTGGTACGCGACCTCATCGATAACCAATGGCAGATGGCGGCCCTCTATGACTGAGCGTTATATAGAACTCCATGCCGCCAGCGCCTTCAGCTTTCTTGAAGCCGCCTCGCAGCCGGATGCCCTCATCGAACGCGCCGTCGCGCTCGAAATGCCCGCCATCGCCCTGCTCGACCGCAATGGCCTCTACGGCGCCGCCCGCTTCCACACCAGTGCCCAGCGTAGTGGAATCCAGGCACACATCGGCGCGGAGATTTCCGTCTCCAGTCTAGGCCAACGCCTCGCCCCGTCGGCGTGGCTGCCCCATCGGCATCTTCCTGAACCTGCCCGCCTGCCGCTGCTGTGCAGCTCGCGCGAGGGCTACCAGAATCTCTGCCAGCTCATCACCCAATGCAAGCTGCGCGAAAGCACCAAGCAGGAAGGCGCGGCCACACTCGACGATCTGCGGCAATACGCACACGGCCTCGTCTGCCTCACCGGCGCGGACCAAGGCCCGCTTGCCGCGGCCCTCATGCGCGGCGGAGAAGAAGCCGCCCGCAAAGTCGTCGAGCAACTCGTCCATATCTTCGGCCGCGAATATGTCTACATCGAACTCCAACGCCACCACCTGCGCGAGCAGGAATGGCGCAACCAGGCCGCGCTGCGCATCGCAACTTCGCTCCAGCTTCCCCTGCTCGCCTCCAATGGCGTCCGCTACGCCACCGAGTACGACCGCGAAATCCTCGACCTCTTCACCGCCATCCGCCACCACACCGAACTCGACCGCGCGGGCCGCCTGCTCTCTGTAAACGCACAGCGCCACCTGCGTTCCGCGCGTGAAATGGCACAGCTATTCCGCGACATCCCCGAGGCCATCTCCCATACCGTCGAGCTCTCTTCCCGCCTGCAATTCAATTTAGGCAATCTCGGTTACGAATTCCCCCGCTACCCCGTCCCCGGCGGAGAAACCATGGACAGCTTCCTCTGCAAGCGCGTCGAAGAAGGCCTCTGCCGCCGCTACATCCCTAAACGCGACGCCAAACTCCTCGCCCGCGCCCGCAGGCAAGTCGAGCACGAACTCGCCCTCATCGCCAGGCGCCGGATACTTCCTCATCGTCTGGGACATCATCCAGTACTGCAAACAGCACGACATTCTCGTGCAGGGACGCGGCAGCGCGGCCAACTCCGCGGTCTGCTACGCGCTTGAAATTACGGCCATCGATCCCGTCGGCATGGAACTGCTCTTCGAGCGCTTCCTCAACGAAAACCGCGGCGAATGGCCCGACATCGATCTCGACCTGCCCTCCCAGGAAAAGCGCGAACAGGCAATCCA
>CAZWSD010000038.1:0-14232 GCA_964636535.1 uncultured Acidobacterium sp.
TGGCAGACGCAGCGGACTCAAAATCCGCCGACCCTTGCGGTCATGGGGGTTCGACCCCCCCTCCCGGCACCAACATAACAAAGAGCTGAGATTGAATTGGCCTCTCGAAATCAGAGAGGCCAAAGTCGGTTTGATGGCTGTTTTGGTGGGCTGTTGGTTGCGACAGAGGACGCGGAAGGATTGCCGGCCCTAAAAATGTCGCACTTCCAAAAAATGCTTCTCCAGTCTGCGAGGCATGGCGCCGCACTCGACCAACCAGTCCTTGGAGTGAGCAAACTCCGTGGAGCAGCATGTAGATGTGCGCATGATTGGAGTGCCCGGCAAATTCTGTACCAGATGGAGTGAGACAAGCTGGTATGGTGAAGGGCCTGAAATGGGCAAGGCAAGGAAGCATACTCCGGAGCAGATTGTGAACATTCTGCGGCAGATTGAAGTCGCGGTACTGAACGGAAAGACGCACCCGACAGCAAGCCGCGAAGCGGGCATCACTGAACAGACCTACTACCGCTGGCGCAAGGAGTATGGCGGCTTGAAGGTGGACCAGGCCAAACGCCTGAAGGAACTGGAGCAGGAGAACAGCAAGCTCAAGCGGCTGGTCGCCGAACTCAGTCTGGACAAGCAGATTCTTCAGGACATTACCCGGGGAAACTTCTAAGCCCGGAGCGGCGGCGTGCCGCTGTGGCGCATGCCATGGAGTGCGGGGCGAGTGTGGCGTGGCTGTGCGTTCGATCAACAGGCGGTCCCAGTTCACGCGTTGCCAGTTATCGCCGCCATCATCGGATCGCCACAGGGAGCCCTGATCGTGCGTTTCGATGAGCGCGTAGACTACGAATCAGAACAGGCGAGAACCGGAAGCTGGAACTGCGAGTGGGCGCGGAAAGCGGATATACTGCGAAGCGGGATGCATGGTATGCACGCCCGGGATTGCTAATTCATGCCTGATACTTCTCGTGGGACGACTCGAAAGACGGGGACAAAACGATCGGGTGCGCAGCACGGCACCGGTTTGCAGACAGCGTTTCAAGAGGTTCGGGATCTGATCGTGCGCGGACGCTTGTCGCCCGGTATGTGGATTGTGGAGGCTGATCTGGCGCAGCGCCTGGGCATGAGCCGGACGCCGGTGCGCGGAGCACTGCAATGGCTGCAACGCGAGGGATACGTCATCGAACAGAAAAGTGCCAGCAAATCACGCATGATCGTCGCGCCGCTGACGAAGGAAGATTCCTCGGAACTATATGCGATGGTGGGTCACCTGGAAGGACTTGCCGGAGCGCGCACCGCGCAACTGCCCAAAGAAAAGCGTCTGGAAATTGTGCGCCAGCTCAGGAAGTTGAATCTTGGACTGAGGTCCATCAGCCGCGACCAGGCCGCGAGGGCAGGAGACATTTTTGACCTCGACTCCTCTTTTCACTCCACCATAGTCATGGCCAGCGCCGGACCGCGCCTGATGGCGCTCTACAACGCGGTGAAGCCGCAAACGGAGCGCTACTGGCGGTTGTATGCCAGTTCCATCATCAATGACCTGCACACCAGCGTCGCTGAGCACGAGGCGATTATCGAAGCCATTCGCGCAGGCAATTCCGAGCAGGCTGAAGGCGCGCTGCAACTGAACTGGACCAACGGCGGCAAGCGCCTCGGCAAGGTAATCGACCTATTCGGAGAGCGCGGTAACTGGTAAGTGCAAGTTATGGAGATAGAGATTCTCCAACGCTCACGCACGCCTTTGGGAGCTCATTCGGAAGTTCCCACCCCATCACCGGCAGGAACCATATTTCCCCGCCATCGTTCTTCCTCTATGCACCGACTTGCGGAGGAAGGAGCGAGGATTGCGCGGCAAGACGATTCTCCGCATGCCCGGATGCCGTCAACCGGGAAGCTAACATCGTATTTCACGGTCCGACCGTCGCGCGTTTTGCATCGTCAAAGATAGCGACGAGGTTGCCGCGGCCGACGAGCAAATCAGCAAAGAGGGTAGGTTTGAAATGGGTGAGTGTGAAATAGAGGCCGAACTGGAGGAGGCATCATTGGATATCCTTGATTACGCCCTTCTTGAGGATGATGTTAGCGTAAAGTCGCCGCTCGCCAGTCATTAGAAGCGCATGAGCGCTCTGGGAGCGCGCGTAAAAATCCAACCTTTCCAATCGCACGGGCGGAGCGACAATTGGATCGGAGCGCCGGATCACTTCCATGAATTGGGCTTCGATCGAGGGGTCGAACGGATCACCGGCGACAACCTTCATCATGGCCAGTGGAGGAGCGTAGGTTTCAAACGGGAACAGAGGGGCGATGCCTTCAAGGAGAGTTGTGACGGACAATCCATCAGCCCGCAGGAGCCGCTTAGCCATGCTTGCCCCAGGGTAGTTCGCGTCTGCAAGTACGAGTTCATCTCCGTGTCCCATTTCACAGAGGACCTTGAGCAGTTCAGGACTGATGACTGGAGAGATACCTTTTAGCATTTCTAACTCCTGATGTTTTGCCGTGACTGGAGAGCCAGCGGCGAAAACCGATAAATGGAAGACGTGCAGAGTGGTTGGGAGATAGCCTGCACGCCCCCCGGGAAAGAACGACGGGCAGGAATCTAACTTCTCAGCTTGTACAGAAAATCCGGTCCTTGCACGAGCCCAGATTCCCACATTCCTTGAGGCTTCCATAGGATTTCATGGAGCGATTGGGCAACGGCCGCGCCCGGTTGCTTGCTGCGAGTGAGCCTGAGCAAGCCGGGCGTAAATTTGGCCCTAAAGGCGTGGCGCCCCGTCCTCGCCAGGCCGAGCTTGTAGACTTCCATTCGCCACGGATCGATCAACTCCACATCAAATGGTCCCGGACCTGCCAGCTGCAATTCGGCGTTCTGGTTGATCCCTTGCTCGGGGAAGTAGATCAGGTAGTAATCATTCTTGCAGGCCAGGGCCAAGCCGTTTTGAATGATGGAGGGCGCGGGCTCAAGCTCCTGGTATGGGGCCTCGGTCATGATCTTTTTAAGGAAGGCCATCCTCGATGGACTTTCGCCGACCAGCTTTCCACCGACAGCCCACCAAAGAATGTCGCCCGGGTGCACATAGGTTTCACCGTGGGAGCCATACGCACCGGCCATGGTGAGGCCCCAGTGACGAAGGACCTCGCGCCGGCCGGAAAGATTTCCCCAGCCGGTTCCGTTATTTCCTTCGTAACCGTATTCCTCAATGATTACGGGTTTCTTGTATTTCTCCCGTGCGCCGAGGGCCACCGTATAAGTATCACCGCCCTGCTGCTGAATCTCGACATGCGTCACCCAGGGTTCAGCATGGTTATACCAGACAGGGCCGTTATGGATACCGCGCAAATGGTTGTAAGGATCGAGCGCCTGCACCGTTTGGAAGATGTGATTCCAGTTTTTGGGAGGCTTGATGAGGCTGAACTCATTCGCCATCGTCCACCATACATTCCGATAGGGAGCGAGTCGTGTGACCACATACCGTAGATACGCGTCATCCTGCGCGGGGCTCATGCTCGCAAAACCCCAATCGGGCTTGTTATACGGATCAAACAAGATTAAGTCCGCCTGAATACCCAGAGCGTTCAAGTTGCTCACGCAGCGTTCAATGTTTTGAAAATAGGCGGGGTTGAACTGCATGTAGTCAAAGGTTCCGTCCGCTTTCCTGAGATAAGGAAACATGGGAGGTTCCACGCGATTGTAGAGATACCACTTGGGAAAAACCATGAAGCGAACCTTGGTGAAGGGGTTCGCCCGCAGCGTGGCGAGTGTTTCCTCCTGCAAGGCGCGGCCGCGATGGGCCCAGTTATACAAAGTTGTTCCGAGCGGGAAGAATGGCGTGCCGTCCGCGTAACTGAACTGCAGCTGCCTGGCTACGTATACCGGCCCATGATTGTCAGGCCCAGGAGCGACACATTCAAAGGAACCCTGTTTGCCATTCAGGTCAAGGACGTTTGATTCTGTTACGAAGGTCCATCGTCCTACTACGGTCGGCATCAATCGAATGCGCCACGTATCATTGCCGTCGTAAAATCCATTCACGGATAGTTGAGTGCCATTGCAACGGAAATGGGCCTTGAGGGTGACATCTGTAAATGGATTGGAGTAATTCTTGTGGTTGCTCCATGCAGTTTCAAAGATGCCCCACCGCTCCACTTTACCGAGGCGAAGAACGGCTTGCCGTGAGTTCGGCGTGGCATCCGTCATTGCGGGTGGCAACGCCTCGGCATTGGAACCCCCAATATAGGGAGCCACGAACGAGGTGACCGCGGCGGCCTTGAGAAAGTCGCGTCTATTGGTTTTGTCTGCCATGAGTTCCCTTCAGCGTGATGATTTGAGGTGAAAGATTCCGCGGTGTTATGGAATTGGCGCCAAGTCCGCCGGGCGGTTGTGATGATAAGTCTGCCAGCCCAGATAGCGTGAGAGACCTTCAGCCACAGCGGCGGCGCAGTGGCTGCCGTTCATGGCTGCATGGTGTTCAAAACCGTTCTGGCAGATGGTATGCATGAGTGCAGGGAGTCTGGGTACACTGACGACGGCACGGGTGCCGAAGGTCTTCAGCGGGTCGTCAGTGAACTCGCCTTGTCCGACGTAGGCAACAATCTTTCCATTCTGGTCGTCGGTGCTGACTCGACCAAAGGTGACTGGGCCGGCGGGAGTACGGCCTTCGAGCGCGCCGACGGTGTTTTCCTCGCCGAGCACCGTGCCGAGAATAGGAGCAGTTCCGATCCGAATATCCGGAAGAAAATCCTTGGCCCAGTTTCCGCAGTGGAAGAAAACGCACTTGTCTGGATCGCCGCCATAGTTATTATTCCAGTCGACCAGCGCGCTGGGGCGGCCACTGGCCAATTGCAGCGCGTACATTCCGACCACGCCGGCGATATCGACTTCGCAGGCTGAGGGGAGCATTTGTTCGCTCATCATCGACATGATGGTGCAGACGTTCACGCCGAAGTTCTTCTGTAAGGAACTCCAGCATTGGATGGCCGTGGCTGTGATGCTGAGCGAACGCATCCAGTCGTCGACGACGAGCGCAAATTTGGCCATCCGGAGGACGGAATCATCCGGTGCCGCGGAGGCATCGGCATAAGCGCGGATCTGTTCAATGCGTTGGCGCACGCGGCTGTCGGAATTTTCGATTTTGGCGGCATCGCCGAAGACCTCAGAGAGATCAATGGTGTTGACCGTGATGCCTGCGGCTTCCAGAAGTTTTTCGCTGAATCGCGTGGTATTGAATGCGTTGGGCCGTGCGCCAACGGCGCCGATGCGGACGCGACTGAGGCCGCGGACAACTCTGCAGGTCTGCACAAAGCGGACCAGGTCTTCGCGGAAGCGCACATCGGAGATGGCTACGGTGTGATCGCGGGTGAGGGTGTACTTGAGGCCGTATTGACGAAGATTGTTGCAGACGGAGATCTTTCCGCAGAAGGCGTCGCGCCGCCGGTCGAGTCCAAACTGGTCCAGGTCGTCAGGGCAAGCCTGCACGAGAATGGGAACGTCTACGTCCGCCAGGCGGATCGAATCGGCAACACCTTTCTCATCGCCAAAATTGGGCAGGCAAACCAGGATGCCGTCCAGCCTTTCGCGGTTGCGGCGGAAAAGCTCGCCGCACTTTTGCGCATCAGACCAGGTTTCCACCGCGCCGAGCTTGCTTTCCTCGGGCGTAAGCCAAAGCGGTTCGATCGAAAGCTCTGCAAAGAGCTTCGTCAGGTCCCGGCGCGCCTCACTGATCAGCACGTCAGGAAAGAAATCCCGGTTGCCCAGAATAACGCCTAGTTTCGATGTAGTATTCATGTTCTATTCACCATCCTTTGGATCTTGCGCGCGTGCTTTTCATAAGCGTGTCATACCATTGGCGACGGCGCCTGCGGTCTTGCGGCGCGCGCTTTTTATTTGTCACAATCGCGAGTACGTAATAAGTACCAGGCCCACCATGTAGCACAAAAACATTGCTGCCAAGAGTCGATTCGTAGCGCGTGGCGCTTTGGCAAACTCCTTCCACACGAATACGCCCCACAGAATCGCCACCACTGGCGCTGCGTTGCTGAGCGCATAAGATACGGCCGGGCCAGCAGCGCCCACGGCGATGAAGCTGGCGCTGATGCCGACGCTCCAGATCGCCCCGCCCAGAATGCCCGTCAAGTGCGTGCCAGGGCTTCCCTTCCAATACTCGGTAAAGCGAACTGGCGCGCCCTCGACAGGGTTGCGCATGAAGAAAGGATTGAAGAGAAACGTGGTAAGAAAAGCCCCAAGCGTAAAGAAGAACGAAGCGGTCAGAGGCATCAGGTTGCCGGAACCACCGGCAACAAATCCGGGGTCGATGGATTTAACTGTCAAGCCATAGAAGAACGCAATCAGAATGCCTGCCAGCACGGACAACACAATGCCTTTCACGCTGGGCTTTTTCACGGCACCGGCCAGGCGTCCATAGGCCCGCATGCTGAGCAGGATGGCGAGGACAATTACCGCTACGCCGGCGAAGAGCATCTTCGAGTTTCCAGGATTTGTGCCACCCTCCACAATGACCAGAACGAAATTGAGGACGATGCCCAAAACCCATGCGATGCCGCCGCCGATGGGAAAACCGATCGCCATGCCGGCAACCGCAATGGCGGCTACGAGCAGCAAATTGCCCAGGTTCCATATCGCGCCTCCGAGCATCGCCCAGCCAATGCTCGAGAGGTTAGCCTGTCCTAGATCGGCGAAGAATGTCCGCCCGGTATGGCCCATTGAGCCAAGGGTGAGGGCGGCCATAAGCGATGTGAGCAGTAGCCCCGCTACGAAATCCCAGTAGTAAAGCTCAAAGCGCCAGGTACGCGCGGCGAGCTTTTGCGTGTTGGCCCAGGATCCCCAGCAAATCATGGTGAGGACGCAAAGCGAGACTGCTACGGCATAACTGTGAATCATCAACATTGAGAGCCTTCTTTCACTTCGTCTCGCAGGCGAGCACGACGCACGGCCAGACGCCAGGCCGCACGCAGGTGTTCGCGCTGTTCTGCACCCATACGGGGTTCGAAAGTCTGCACATGTTTTGGCAATGCGGCCAGATCGTCAGTTGACTTCCACCAGCCGAGAGCGAGGCCGGCGAGCATCGCCGCGCCACGCGCGGATAGTTCTTCCTGGATGGAGCGATGGACGGGCCGTTGGATGATGTCGGCCTGCATCTGCATCAATGTGCTATTGCGGGTTGCGCCGCCGTCGGCGAGCAGCACCGGCAACTGCAGGCCGGATGCGGCTTCCATGGCTTCAAGAACATCGGCAACCTGATACGCAACGGCATCAACGGCGGCACGGGCCAGGTGAGCGGCTGTGTGGGTGTGCTCCAGGTTCGCGACCAGACCTCGCGCCTCTGCATCCCAGTGGGGAGCACCAAGGCCGACCATGGCGGGAACAAGCATGACTCCGGCCGCGCCAGAGACGGTTGCGGCCAAAGCGGCGGCGTCTTCGGCGGGATGCGCTAGTCCCAGAAATTCTCCCACCCACTGAACTGCGGCTCCACTCATTGCGATGTTGCCTTCCAACGCAAAGCGCACATTGTCTGGCGTGGACCACGCGACGGCACGGGCCAGGTGTTTCGCGTCTTTTACAAGCGAAGACGTCAGCATCATGAGCGACGATCCTGTGCCGTAAGTGGACTTCACGGTGCCGGCCTCATAGCGGCCATGGCCGACGAGCGCGGCGTGCGAGTCACCGATTAACGATGTGATGGGAACCCCGGCGAGTCCGGCAATCGTTGTGCACTCGCCGCACACGCCGCTGGAAGAGTGGACGGAAGGCAGCGCGGCTCGGGGAATTCCAAAGATATCCAGCAACCTATCGTCCCAGTCCAAAGATTCGAGGCTCAGCAGCGCGGTCCGCGAGGCGTTTGTGTGATCGGTGACGTGCACGCGGCCGCCCGTCAGCTTGTAGACGAGCCACGAATCCACCGTGCCAAGGTGTAGGCCGCCGGAGTGGGCGAGCGCGCGCAGCTTTGGCTGCTGCTCAAAGAGCCACGCCCATTTTGTGGCGCTCATCAATGGATCAAGCGGCAAGCCCGTTGTGGCTTGAATTACGGATGAGCTTTCTCGGAGGCGATCGCACACAGGCGCAGATCGGCGACACTGCCAGGTGATGGCATTACCTACCGGGTCTCCATTGCCGCGCCACGCGACCGCCGTTTCACGCTGATTGCTGATGGCGATGGCCGAAATCATCGCATTGCGTTCGGCCGCATGCTGCACGCAATCCTCTGCGACCCGGCAAACAGAAAGCCAGAGCGCAACCGGGTCCTGCTCGACATAGCCGGGCAGGGGCTGCAACAATTCAAGCGGAGCGGACGCACGAAAGGCGGTCTGGCCTTCAGGATCAACTAACAGCGCCTTGGTGTTGGTCGTGCCTTGGTCAATCGCCAGAATCCATTCGTGCTTCATTCATCCCTCGACTCCGAGTAGTTGCAAGGCCGCGTGTTCGATTCCCGCCGCCGTCAGCCCAAAGTGTTCCATTAGAAATTGCGCGGTTCCCGTTGGTGGAAAAGAATCAGGAACTCCTAGAATGCGCATTGGCGCCGGATGCTCCTGGGCGAGCACTTCGGCCACCGCGCCTCCCAATCCACCGGCGGCAAATGCCTCTTCGGCAGTTACAATTCCGCGTGTGGTGCGAGCGGCATGGAGAATCGCGTCTCTATCCAGGGGTTTGATGGTGCTCATGTTGAGCACGCGTGCTGAAATCCCGCGAGAGGCAAGCGCACGCGCCGCGTCTAATGCGCGCGAGACCAGAACACCGCAAGCGATCAGCGTGATGTCTTTACCCTCATGCAGCAGCACGGCCTTGCCGAGTGCGAACGCATAATCGTCACCATGAATACGATGTACGGGCATGCGGGCAATGCGCAGATACATGGGGCCTTGGTGCCGAAGGGAGTAATGCATGACGGCGGCAGTCTCCACGGGATCGGCAGGGACAATGACCGTCATGTTCGGCAGAATCCGAGTCCAGGCAAGGTCTTCGATGGAGTGGTGGGTAGGCCCAAGCTGTCCATACGCCATGCCCGGCGACATGGCGCACAGTTTTACGTTGGAATTGGAGTAGGCCAGATCAACTTTCAGCTGTTCCATGGCCCGGGCCGTCAGAAAGCATCCTGCTCCGCAAACATAAGGGATCATGCCGCCATTGGCGAGGCCGGCGCCTACTCCCACCATATTTTGCTCGGCGATTCCGACGTTCACAAATCGATCGGGGAATTGTGAGCTGAAGCCTTTGAGTCTGGCGGAGGAGAGCGAGTCGTTGGCTACCGCGCACACGCGGGCATCGGCCGCGGCCATCTCTTCGAGCGCATGGATGTATGCATCCCGGCAGTCGAAGAATTGTTGGTCCTGGGTTGAGAGTTTCGCATGGAGCATCTCTGTTGCGCTCACCAAGGCGCCTCCACGTTCAGTTCGAGCGCGGCGGCGACCAGTTGTTCTCGGTTGGGGACGCCGTGATGCCAGGCCGGCTGATTCTCGGCGAACGAGACACCTTTGCCCTTGACGGTGTTGGCTATGATGCATGAGGGCTTGCCAGGCTGGATGGGAAGTTGAGAGAAGTGATCGAGGAGTGCCGCGATGTCGTGTCCGTCCACCTCCTCGACGGCGAAGCCGAAGGCCGACCAACGCGCGGCGAGCGGTTCCATACGGATCGTGTTCTCTGTAAAATCGCCTTGCTGGATACGATTGCGGTCAACAATAACGGTCAGATTGTCGAGGCCGTAATGCTGAGCGGTCATGGCAGCCTCCCAGTTTGAACCCTCCTGCAACTCGCCATCGCCGGTCAGGACGAAAGCGCGCCAGGATTCTTTCCTCATGCGCGCCGCGAGTGCCACGCCGACTGCGATGGGCAGGCCGTGTCCGAGAGGGCCGGTATTGGCTTCCACGCCGGGAAGCTTGTTTCGGTCGGGATGGCCGTTGAGCATGGAAAGAGGGTCCATGAAGGTCTTTAGTTGCTCCAGGGGAAAGAAGCCGCGAGCCGCCAGCGTGGAATAAAAGGCGCCTGAGCAGTGCCCTTTGGACAGGATGAACCGGTCGCGTTCGGGCCAATGGGGCCTGGTCGGATCCACATTGAGCACTCCGCCCAGATATAAAGCCGAAAGGATGTCCGCCGACGACAAGTCGCCGCCGGTGTGGCCAAGCTGGGCGTGATGGGTCATTGTCATGGCGCTGAGCCTGATCCAGTTGGCCTTTTGCTTCAGGTGGGCGGCGATGCTTGGCTGTGTTGGTGTGACGTTGACGCGGTCGGAATTCATCATGGCGAATGGTAGTCGCGGTCTTCGACGGGTGTCAACATAGATGATCGATTATGCATAAATATGCACACGATGCAGGATGGAGTGCCCGGGTCTCGACGCCGGGGGTTCATAATCAGTTGGTCCGGGTTGATCCGAGGCTCCTCAAAAAGCCATTGTGAGCTGGTGAGCCGGCCGCTTTGCTGAGCTGTATCCCCGGGTGGTTGTGAGGAATTGGCCGCCATGGAATTCATGAGGATGCGCCGGTGAAGCGGCATCTTGACATGGCAAACCGCAAGTGTGAGCATGTGCGTTGTGGCGCGTGTCGATGAACTGAGATTGATGGCTAAGGTTGCCCGGATGTATTACGTCCAGAGCCTGAACCAGCAGGAAATTACCGAGAAGCTGCATCTTCATCAGTCAACGATTTCCCGAATCCTCAAGCGCGCCCGCGCCTCAAATATGGTTCGCACCAGCGTGACGACGCCGCCCGGCACGTATGCCGAACTGGAAGACGCGCTCATCGCGAACTTCAACCTTAAGGACGCAGTGGTTGTAGACTGCCCGGCGGACAGTGAATCGAAAGTTCGGGATCTTGGCGCGGCCCTGGCCTACTACATTGAGACCACGGTGAAGCCGGGCAAGAATATCGGGATTTCCTCGTGGAGCCGTTCGTTATTCGCAATGGTTGATGCCCTTCATCCAGGCGAGTATTGCCTTGGGGGCAGGGTCGTACAGATTCTGGGTGGAGTAGGAAAGGCTGACAGCCGGTTTCACGCCATTCACCTTGCACAAAGACTCGCAGGCAACATAGGGGCAACGCCGGTTTTGCTGCAGTCGCCGGCCATTGTGGGCTCGCCTGAGGCGCAGCGTATCCTGTCGAGGGATCCAGCCATCCAGGATGCGTCGGCGCTTTTTTCACGCCTGGACCTGGCACTGGTTGGAATCGGCTCAATGGAGCCATCGAAGATGCTCGCCCAAAGTGGGAATTTTTTTGCGGCGCGCGAACTTGCGGAACTGCGCAAATTGGGCGCGATTGGAGACATCTGCTTTCGCTTTTATGATGCGGAAGGCAAGCCTGTTAAGTCGCCCCTTGTGAAGCGCGTCATCGGTATAGATCTGGAGACGTTGCGTTCGTGCAAGCGGGTGGTGGGGGTTGCCGGGGGATCGGACAAGGTGAAGGCGATTCGTGGCGCGTTGCGCGGCGGCTACGTGGACGTTCTCATCACGGACCAGCACACGGCCGCGGCTCTGACGAAGGCGGAATGATCTGAGCCTCGGCTTCTTTCGGTCGTTATATCGTCGAAGTGAACAAGGGTGCGTTTGAAGGCGAGGGCGGAGCGGTCCTTTTTAGGTTCCATTGCGACGTTTGCGATGAAAGTGGTTTGGTTGCCGTTGTTTGGGGAAGGATTGCGGACGGCCTCCGGCTCAAGGCGCGAGGGCCGCCGGACTTACTCCAGGAGATCGGGTGCTCGAGCTCCTTCGAGCAGGGGCGCCACTTCCTGGTGGCGCTCAAGGAAGCGCAGGCAGGCATTCCATCGAAGGATGGCGGAATCGTCGGCCGGAGGCCGGAGACGCTCGGCTTCCTCGAAAAACTTCAGGGCTCTCATGATCCAATCATGAACATAAGCGCCGGACACGCGCTCCTGAGAAGCACAGCATGCCTTGGCTCGCCGCTCCCATGCGATGCCGGAGTAGTAGGCGCGGTCATACGGCGACTGCAGATGCGGTATCGCTTCAATCGCTCGGGCAAAGGAATCCGCTTCATGAGGGATTTGGTCGGTGAGGGCAAGGATGAGACTGATACGCGCCTTCTGGTTCGCGGGGTCGATTTCCAGAATATCGAGACAGATGCTCTCGGCTTCATTGGGTTCAGCAAGCAGGCGATAACGCTCTGCGCGGGCCAAGGCGGATTCAATACCATCATGCGAGAGGGGTTTGAGTGTGAGCATGGAGTGTCCTCCTGGTTGTTGTGATCTCCTCCGGGTTATAGGATGCCGAGCAATTGCTTCAGGGGATCGTAGAATCGGTCGACCACCCGCTCCTTGAGCGGGATGATTGCGTTTTCGGTAATGGTGATCGACTCTGGGCAGACCTGGCGACAGCAGGTGGTGATGTTGCAGAAGCCGATGTTGTGTTTGTCGCGCAGATCTTTTGTCCTATCTTCGGTGTCGAGCGGGTGCATTTCGAGCGCGGCGGTGTAGACCATGAGACGAGGGCCGATGAACTCGTCGTGTTTGTGGTGCTCGCGCAGGACGTGGCAAACGTCCTGGCACAGGAAACACTCGATGCACTTGCGGAACTCCTGGACGCGTTCGACGTCGGCCTGTTGCATGCGCCATGTACCGTCCGGCGCGTCGGGCGAGCGGGGCTTGAAGGGCTTGACGGTCAATTTGGCGCGGTAGTTCCAGGAGACATCAGTGACGAGGTCGCGGATGACGGGAAAGGCGTGCATGGGCTCAATGATGACCGGCATTTCCAGGTTGATATCGCTGAGGCGGGTCATGCACATGAGCCTGGGCATTCCGTTGATTTCAGCGGAGCAGGAGCCGCACTTGCCGGCCTTGCAGTTCCAGCGAAGCGCGAGGTCGTTTGCCTGCTGGGCCTGAATGCAATGCACGGCGTCCAGTACTACCATGCCCTCTTCGACGGGCGTGACGTAATCCTGAAAGGCGCCGCCTTCGGGATCTCCGCGCCAGATGCGAAACGTCGCTTGTTGGGCCATCTCCATTACCTCCGGCTGTTGGATATCGTGCGCTATTTCATTTCTTCGATCACGGCCTTGAGATCATCGGGCAGGGGCGGGATGGGTTTCTTCTCGACCTGCATTTCACCATCCTGGGCGCGCCTGACGATGATGTTGTATTTGCCCCATTCGGGATCCTTGTTGGGAAAGTCTTCGCGAAACTGCGCGCCGCGACTCTCCTTGCGCATGATGGCGGCCCGGGTAACCGCCTCAGACACGATCATGAGGTTCGACACGTCCACGGCGGTGTGCCAGCCGTTATTAAATTCACGATTGCCGACGATGCCGACGCGCTCAGTGCGTGCACGGAGTTGCGCGATTGCACCGATGGCCTGTTGCATTTCATTTTCAATTCGGACGATGCCCACCAATCCCTGCATGGTTTCCTGCAGGTCATATTGAATCTGGTATGGATTTTCTCCGGACGAGCCACGGTCGAAAGGGGCCAGGGCCTCGGATGCGGTTGCCTGGAGTTGCTGGTCGTCAACGGTGGTGGCGCCGTTTGCCTTTGCGAAATCGGCGGCATGGCGTCCGGCGCGGCGTCCGAATACGAGCAGATCAGAGAGTGAATTGCCGCCAAGGCGGTTTGCCCCGTGGAGCCCCGCCGCAACCTCTCCTGCGGCGAAGAGTCCGGGAACCGTGGACATCTGCGAGTCGCCATCGACGCTGATTCCACCCATGACGTAGTGGGTGGTGGGACCGACTTCCATCGGTTCTTTCGTGATGTCCAGATCCGCAAGTTGTTTGAACTGGTGATACATGCTGGGGAGCTTGCGCTTGATGTGCTCTTCGGATTTCGGCATGCGCTCCTTAATCCAGGAGATGTCGAGGAAGACGCCGCCATGCGGCGAGCCGCGACCTGCTTTGACCTCGCGGTTGATGCAGCGGGCGACGTGATCGCGCGTGAGCAATTCCGGAGGGCGGCGAGCTGTCTTGTCACCCTGTGTATAGCGCCAGCCCTCATCCTCGTTGTCGGCGGTCTGGTCCTTGTAGAGATCGGGGATGTCATCGAAAAGGAACCTGCGGCCTTCGCTGTTGCGCAGAACGCCGCCTTCGCCACGGACACCTTCGGTGACCAGGATGCCGCGCACACTGATAGGCCAGATCATTCCGGTGGGATGAAACTGGACGAACTCCATGTCCCGAAGTTCTGCGCCGACACGATACGCGAGAGCATGTCCATCGCCGGTGTATTCCCAACTGTTGCTGGTGACCTTGAAGGCGCGGCCGATTCCGCCTGTCGCCAAGACGACGGCCTTGGCCTGCCAGAGATAAAAGCGG
>CAZWSD010000039.1:0-14181 GCA_964636535.1 uncultured Acidobacterium sp.
GTCGAAACGCTGCGTGCATGTACCGCAGGGATCGGGTTATTCGGTCGGTGGGTTGGCGGTGCTGCATCTACCCGAACGCTCCCAAGCGCGGCCAGACCAACCAGAATGATCATCTTGACCCAATCGTGCGGATTCGTTTTCATGACGAATATTCCCGTAACAGATCGGGACATTCTAGCTGAAGTTGCTTGGGCCCATATCATGCTGTCAATCCGATATGGCCGGGAGTTGAAAAAGGACACTGTTTCCCCGAGGCAGCCGCGTCTCGCTTCAACGAGTGGTACGCATGCCGCAGACGATCAAGAGCGTCAGCGTGATGCAGGAGCGCAGCGAACTGAAGTGGCCCCCTTTTGACGGACCTCTGATGGATGGATTAAAACCACCGTTTGGAGGTCACTATGGAACGTCAGGTTCGTGCTCAAATAGACCGCCGATTAGAAGACCCAGGCGGTGCCTTTGGCGGAGAATCTCGGGGCAACAAAGGCAGCTCGCACGCTCGACATTTCGGTCGAGACGCTTGCGAACTGGATTCGCATTTCCCGTGATGGGAAGAGCTTCGTCAAGGAGGGTAAACGCCGTCCGGAAGCGTTCCGTAGGTTGAGAACGCGCAGCTGCGAATGGAGCGCGATTTCATAAAAAAGCAGCGGCGGGTTCAACCGGTCGACGCAACACCATCTATTCTAAGTTTAGATTTGGAAGGTGGTGGGTAAGGCACAAATCGGACGACCAGGGCTTTCTGCATCCCAGAAGGTGGGACAGTGGCAAAGATGGAAAGCCGGGCAGTCTTTGAGCGACATGGGTCGTGCACTCGGCAAACATGCGGGATCGGTGCACGGCGTCGTGTCATCAAATGGCGGGATCATTCCTGTAACGCGTCGGCGATCACGCCTGGCACTCACGCTGGCTGAACGCGAAGAGATATCCTGTGGCCTGGCCGCCGACGCCTCAATCCGCCAGATCGCGGCGGGGATGGGTCTCCAGAGCAAATAGCCGGATGGCTCAAGCGGGAATTTCCAGATGAAGGGAGCCTGCGCGCGTCCCATGAAACGATCTATCGCAGCTTGTTCATCCAGGCCCCAGGCGTGCTCCAGAAGGAACTGGTTGGGCATCTGCGATCCCGGCGAAGGATACGACGCTAGAAGAACGCCAGCACCGGTGGCCAGCCACGCGGACAGATCGTCGATGGGGTATCTATCCGGGAGCGCCCGGCGGACGTTGAAGACCGTGCGATTGTGGGTCATTGGGAGGGCGACCTGATCACAGGGTCAAAGAATACGCACATCGCCACCCGGGTGGGGCGTCATTCACGCTTCACGATGCTCGTGAAGATTCGGGGCGAAGACACGGTCAGCGTCGTGGCCGCGCTGAGCAAGCAGGTTCGGAAGCTGCCGTCCGAATGGCACCGATCGTTGACGAGGAACCGGGGCATGGAGATGGCGCACCACAAGACTTTTAGCCTCGCGACAGACGTACAGGTCTACTTCTGTGATCCACTGAGCCCCTGACCGCGTGGCACGAATGAAAACACCAATTGCCTGCTATGCCAGTACTTCCCCAAGAGCACGGATCTCTCTGGTTACACTCAACCGGACTTGAACAGAGTCGCGCTGCGCCTGAATCAGCGTCCCTGCAAGACCTTGGGCTTTTGCACGCCTGCGGATAGACTGGAGACAAGTGTTGCGCCGACCGGTTGAACCCGCCTTGATTCCCTTGCCCGTACGTGCTGGCGAAAGTCTGCGCGACGAGCTCGATCGGCTGGCACAGGTGCACACTGCAGAGCGCGAGTGCGCGCGCCTGGAAACGCAGTCGGGCAGCGAGAAGCAGTTCACTCGCAAGATGGAGATCAACCGTCTCTGGCGTGAGGCCATCACCAGCCTGCAAGCGCTGCGCGGCAAGGCGGACAAATAGCAGATTGGACGGCGGCGAAATCGTTGATTGGACACCAGTCATGGTTTGAATTGTTTTGATATTAACCTTGCAATCAGCTTTCTATAAACCTTACAATTAGCTTGTCATGAATCTTTCAATCATTTTATGATGGATTCCGCGCTGTACCCCCGTCTGGCCGAGCCGCTGATCGTCGAGGCCTTGGCCGATTCGCCAGTGCTGCTGCTGCATGGTCCACGCCAGTGCGGCAAGACCACGCTGGCGCAAATGCTTGGGGGCAAGCACGGTTACGCTTACACAAGTTTCGATGACGACATTTCGCGCACTGCTGCGGAAACCGACCCGCTGGGCTTTGTGGACAGCCTACCCCGGCACACCATCCTGGACGAGGTGCAGCGTGTACCGGCGTTGTTCACCACCCTGAAGGCCGTGGTGGATCGCGACCGCCAGCCCGGCCGCTTTCTGCTGACCGGTTCGGCCAACGTCTTGTTGCTGCCGAAGCTGGCCGATTCGCTGGCCGGTCGTATGGCGATCCAGCGTTTGCACCCGCTGGCCCAGTGCGAGTTGGCGGGCAAGGCGTCGCGCTTTCTGGATAAGCTGTTCGTGGGCGACTTCAAGCATCGCAGCCTGCCACGCCTGAAACAGGAGCTCATCGCACGCGTGACGGCAGGCGGCTATCCGGCTGCACTGGCTCGCCCCGAAGGTCGGCGCCGTGCCAACTGGTATCGCGATTACATCGATACCCTGGTTCAGCGAGACGTACGGGACATGTCCCGCATCAGTTCACTGGACGTGCTGCCGCGATTGCTTGCCCTCACTGCCACCCACACCGCGCAACTGTTCAATCTCAGCGAGCTGGCCGCACCCTTTCAGCTCAGCCGTCCCACCATCGGCGATTACGTCACGTTGCTGGAACGCATTTTTCTGCTCGAACGCCTGCCGCCCTGGTTCAGCAATCGTACCAGCCGGCTGGTCAAGACCCCGAAGTTGCATCTTGGCGACACGGGGCTGGCTTGTGGACTGCTGGGCGTGGGCACCCACGATTTGGCAGCCGACCGCAACCTGTTCGGTCACCTGTTGGAAACCTTCGTGTTTCAGGAACTGCGCAGGCAGGCCAGCTGGCACACGCGCGACCATACGTTTTTCCACTTCCGCGACCAGAACATGCAGGAAGTGGACATCGTCATCGAACGCGGCGCACGCGAGCTGGCTGGCGTGGAAGTCAAAGCGTCGGCTACCGTCACGGCCTCGGATTTCAGCGGCCTGCGCCGATTGCGCGATGTGGCCGGCAAACGCTATGTCGCCGGAGTGGTGTTGTACGATGGCGAAACCTGCGCCAGCTTTGGCGACAGCCTGTTTGCCGTGCCGCTGCGAATGCTTTGGGAGCTTCACTGATGAGCAAACTGAAAATGCACTCGCCCGATCTGGTGGATGCCAATATCGACCGCATCGCGGAACCGTTTCCGACCTGCGTCAGCGAAAGCCGCGACGATGCGGGCAAGGTCACCCGCGTTATCGACTTTGACCTGCTGCGGCAGGAGCTATCCGACCGCATCGTCGAAGACCCGCAGGAACGCTACCACCTCGACTGACCCGGCAAGCGCGAAGCGCTGCTGGCCGCCAACGCACCCATCACCAAGATCCTGCGGCCCTGCCGCGAGGAATCGGTGGACTTCGACACCACCCGGAACCTTTTCATCGAGGGCGACAACCTAGATGCGCTGAAGCTGCTGCAGGAGAACTATTTCGGCAGGGTCAAGTGGGTGTACATGGATCCGCCCTACAACACGGGCAACGACATGATCTATGACGACGACTTTGCCGAAAGCGCTCGTGACGGCGCCATCTACGTGTCCTGCTCGCCGCTCGCCAGTCGCTCGGCCTGCCGCATCTCGTCGCGCGACAACATTGTCCAGCCCAGTGTTGGTTTCATGCTCTCCCTGTCACTTGCCGGCCACCGATGCCTTCAGATCGTCATGCTCGAAAGTCGATGCCATGCGATCAATCTCCATTGCTCAAACCCAGACACGTCGCGCACTTGCATCATGACGAAACCACCTTGCTGAAATCGCGCACGCCGGTACCGCCGTTTCCTCAAAGAAGGAGGCGACATCGTAAGCCAATTTCAGCGACGCCGTGTTGTCTCCGACTTTATTCACCGAGTTCTGCTTTGATTCTGGATGTACTCAGGCAATCGCCCATTCCTGCGACAGCAGCTCTGCCTGCTCCAGTACGGTCTGGGTCGCCCTCTCCTGCTTGTCCGGCGGGTAGCCGTATTTGCGCAGGATGCGCTTCACGATAACGCGCAGCTGAGCGCGGATGTTCTCGCGCACGGTCCAGTCGATGGTGACGTTCTTTCGGACGGTGGCGACGAGTTCGCGGGCAATCTTGACTAAGGTGGGTTCGCCCAGGATCTTGACGGCGCTGTCATTGACTTCGAGCGCATCGTAGAAAGCGAGTTCGTCTTCGGTGAGGTGGAGTTGCTCGCCCCGGGCGTGGGCGGCCCGCATCGCCTTGGCAAGCCCAATGAGTTCCTCGATCACCTGGGCGGTTTCGATCGCGCGGTTCTGGTACTTGCGGATCGCCTGATCGAGGAGCTCGGCGAAGGATCGTCCCTGCACAGCATTGCGGCGGGCGCGCGTCTTGATCTCGCCCTTGAGGAGTTTCTGCAGGAGCTCCACGGCCAGATGGCGCTGCGGCATGTTACGGACTTCGGCAAGGAATTCATCGGACAGGATGGAGAGATCCGGTTTCTTGAGGCCCGCGGCGGCGAAGATATCGACCACCCCTTCGGAGGCCACGGCCTTCGAGATGATCTGGCGGATGGCGTGATCGAGTTCCTCGTCCGTTTTGCGCTCCCCCGGGGTGTTCTTGGCAAGCACCGCGCGCACCGCCTGGAAGAAGCCGACGTCATCGCGAATGTTCAAGGCTGCGGTAGCCGGGACTGCGAGCGCAAAGGCCTTCGATAAATCCGTGACCGCGCGCAGGAGGCGCGCCTTGCCGTCCTTGTGGGAGAGGATATGCTCCTGGGCGGCCGGCAGGAGCGAGAGCCGCTCCTGGGGCGTGCCGCTCGTCCATCTTGACCAGTCGAAGTGGTGGAAAAGGCTGCGGCAGATCTCGTAGTGTTTGAGGAGGGCGGCCACTGCTTCGTCCTGGTCAATGGCGGTTTTGCCCTGGCCGCCGCTTTCGGTGTAGGTGGCCAGGGCTTGTTTGAGTTCCTCGGCGAGCCCGAGGTAATCCACGACCAACCCGCCGGGCTTGTCCTTGAAGACCCGGTTGACGCGGGCAATGGCCTGCATGAGGCCGTGGCCGCGCATGGGTTTATCCATATAGAGGGTATGCAGGCTCGGGGCATCGAAGCCGGTGAGCCACATGTCGCGGACAAGCGCGATCTGAAAGGGATCTCCCGGGTCGCGGAAGCGCTGGGCGAGTGCTTCCCGGCGGGGTTTGTTGCGGATATGGGGCTGCCAGTCGAGGGGATCGGTGGCCGAGCCCGTCATGACGATCTTCATGACGCCCTGATCGTCGGTCTCCCCCACCCAGGCGGGGCGGATTTTTGCGATCTCATTATAGAGTTCGAGACAGATCCGCCGGCTCATGCACACCACCAGCGCCTTGCCGTCGAGGGCGCTCAGGCGGTTCTCGAAGTGTTCCACCAGATCCCGGGCAATGAGGGTGATGCGGGCCTTCGCGCCCACCACCGCTTCAAGGCGTGCCCATTGAGTCTTGAGCTGCTCCTTGCGCTCGATCTCCTCACCTTCGGTGACTTCCTCGAACCTAGAATCGATCTTCGGGCGCTCGGAGGCCTTCAGGGCGATCTGCGCGAGCCGGCTTTCATAGTAGATCGGCACCGTGGCGCCGTCGGTCACGGCGCGCTGGATGTCGTAGATGCTGATGTAGTCCCCGAACACCGCACGGGTGTTGGCATCCGTCTTCTCAATCGGCGTGCCGGTAAAGCCGATGAAGGACGCATGCGGGAGGGCATCGCGCAGGTGGCGGGCGTAACCGTCGATGAAATCATACTGGGAGCGGTGGGCTTCGTCGGCGATGACCACGATATTGCGCCGCTCGGAGAGCACCGGGTGGCGGTCGCCTTTCTCTTCGGGGAAGAACTTCTGGATGGTCGTGAACACCACCCCGCCGGAGGCGACCTTCAGTTTCTGCCGCAGGTCCGCCCGGTCGGCGGCCTGCTTCGGCGCCTGGCGCAAGAGTTCCCGGCAGCGGGCGAAGGTGCCGAAGAGCTGATCATCGAGATCATTGCGGTCGGTGAGCACGACGAGAGTGGGGTTTTGCATCGCCGGGTGCAGGATGACGCGCCCGGCATAGAAGGCCATGGTGAGGCTCTTGCCGGAGCCCTGCGTGTGCCACACCACGCCGACCCGCCGATCCCCGGGGTCGCCGCCCACCTGGGCGTCCGGTCCATAGTGGCCGGGGGTCTCGGCGACGTGGGCGGCGTGGACTTGGGTGGCCCGCAGGGTCTCCTCGATGGCCACATTCACCGCGTGGAACTGATGGTAGCCGGCGAGCTTCTTGACGAGATGGCCGGGGCCGGAAGACCCCCCGCCCGACTCTTCGAAGACGAGAAAAAAGCGCACCAAATCCAGAAAACGGCGCGGTTCGAAGACGCCTTCCAGCACCACCTGGAGTTCGGATAACGACGCCGGCGCGTCCTTTTCCCCGGTGATGGTGCGCCAGGGCTTGAACCATTCCTTGCCGGCTCCGAGGGCGCCGATACGGGCTTGGGTGCCGTCGGAAACGATGAGTGCGGCGTTCGTAGCAAAAAGGGCGGGAATTTGGGCCTGATAGGTCTGCAACTGTTGCCAGGCGCTCCAGATGGTGGCGGCTTCATCCGCCGGGTTCTTGAGTTCGATCACCGCCAAGGGCAGACCGTTCAGGAACACCACGACATCCGGGCGGCGGGTGTGCTGGCCTTCGGCCACAGTGAATTGATTCACGGCGAGCCAGTCATTCTGGTCCGGCCGGTCGAAGTCGATGACCTTCGCCTGGGCGCCGGCGAGGGAGTCGTCCGCCCGGCGGTATTCCACCGTGACCCCATCGACCAGCATCCGGTGTACGGCGCGGTTGCGCTCCAAGAGCGACGGCGCATCGGTGCGGGTGAGCTTGCGGTAGGCGTCTTCCAGGGCTTCGGCGGGCAGGCCGGGATTGAGGTGCGTTAGCACCTGGCGCAGGCGAGCTTCCAGAATGACATCCCGGTAGTTCGGGTCGGTGCGCTCGGCGGCGGGGAGGCCTGCGGCGATGTCGGGGCCATGCAGAACCGCGTAGCCGAAAGCCCCCAGCCAGGCGAGCGTGGCGGATTCGACGACTGATTCTGTGAGGCCGTTCACTTCTCGGGTCTCTGGTATTGCATGCCAAGCAGACTACCTGTGGGGTCCCGATCAGTCAGCGTAAGTCTGACATGTTTATCAAACTGAAACCCCGCACTGAAGTCACTGCAGGGAACCATGTCCGAGTTCAGGGCGCAGATGTATTGTGTCCCAGTCTGTTTGCAGATTTCGGCGGCTCTCTCTAACGCGAGAGCACGTTGCCTGGAGTCCACACCGTCATACAAGGTACTGTCATGCACGACAAAGTCCACGCAACTCTTCTGTTCTGACATAATCTGTAGCAGCATCAGGTCGAAACAAAAAATCTTCATCTTCCCGATGCCTTCGCTGCCACTTCGCTCGATATCGACATGGTATTGGTATCCTGTTTCTGTAATGTTGATCACAAGCCGGCCAGGCGTTTCGTAAAGCGCATGTGAATTTTCATTAAATATGCGAACCGCCGTAGACCACTTGTCGCGGCGTTGGTCATAGTCTTGCTCAGCAACTCGAGCCAACTCTGTTTTTGCGACTTTGACTTCGCGCTTTTGCGAATTGATATTCTTGATTTCAGAAATTCTATTTCGCACCCTTTCTAAACGTTCCTTGGCTTCTACATGTTTCTCCTGTAACGCCGTCATTTCCTGCAATGCCCCATGATTCTTAAGTATCTCAAGAGATGAGGCGCGTACTTCTGTCAACATTTTTATCTTCCCATCACGGTGCGCAATCTGTCGTTCTAACCGATCAACCTCGGCCGCCAAGAATTCCTTCCGGTTTTCTACAATTCGGTAGTGAAACTCTTTAGCTTCCGCGAGTGTTCGACACACGTTATCAGGAAATACGAGACCGATTTCCTGGTAGAGGCGGTCAAGAGCCGTATCTGACGGTGGCTTCTCATCAGCAATGGAGTCTCTGTAACGAGCCAGACGTCGGCGATCGCCAACATTCTGATTAGCTAATTCATGAATACTTCTGGTGATATTGTCCGCTTCTTTCTGGGCCGACTCGTACTGCGGATGGACTCTAAAAGTTGAAATTGCTTCCCGTTCTTCTTTCACCTGCCCTTCAAGCTGAACTCGCTCCGCTTCTAATTCTCCCACTGACCCCAGGAAACCTTCCATCGCACCAGTCTGTATTGTTTGAGACATGGCTTTCAGAGCGGATTCCTTATCTTTTAGCTCCTGCAACTGGGCGGCATATTCCCAATTCAGCCCGAGAAGGAACCCCACATGAAGCTGGATGTCCCAAGTCTTCTGCTGCCGAAAATGGCGAAATGGCTCACTGTAGGCATCTAGCCCACGTCTGACGAAATAGGAGATAAGACTGCGGAACGATGGGTTGTATTTATGTGTATCGCTTGTGCGGGGCAAGCCGAACAAAGCCCAACCCAGAACAACTCTCCACCGCTCAACGCTAAGAACGCGCCGTCCAGTATTTTCGTCAGTATCGGGCTGTTCGATCCATCCTGAGGTTAAACCATCGATAGCAACTATATTGGGGGACTCGGCCGTACGTGTTGCCTTAATCCTATTCCCCGCAATGGTGATATCAATTGTGAACGCCCATTCCGACAATGGCTTTATGCAGAGCCCACTGCCTTTTGTCGTTCTTGACCCAAGGCAGAAATCGATAATTTCAATTAGAGTCGATTTTCCAAGAACAATTCGTGGGTCCTTCACGCTAGATGCTTCGGTACGCTCAGCCACAAAGACATTAAGTCCGGCTGTAAACACTACCGGATGAAATGACTTCTGATTGGCATAGACCCCATGAATCATGATCCGACCATCTCAAGCATCCCGCTGTTTGTTCTTATAGCTCCCAAGATGTGTAACATGTCCAGAGTCAACACAAATCGGTCAAAGCCACCTACTGTTGGATGAGTGCGTACTTTCTCCCATAGACTGGTTACAGTCTGTGGCTGCTCCAACTCCTTCAGAAGCACCGCCCCAACTCCAAGCAAAGCCTGATCCTCGGAAATGTGTTTCGACGGCAAAATCATTTCTCGAAAACCTCGCACGCTTCAAATAGATAAACCAAGACAGCAAGACACGCTGATCGCTTTGCTTGGTTCTTAAATCCGCGTTGCGCAAATCGACACATCAAATCAAATAGATCATCTCCCTTAACCCTTTCTTTTCTGAGCCTGAAGTATTCCTCCAAGAAACCAGCCTTCAACCGTTCAGGAAAATCATAACTGGTCTGAGATACGCTCTCTATGAATAAGCGAACCTCACGAGCAACACTGAGATACAGCGTGATGATATGGCGAGAACTACTGCCCAGATCATTCTTCCTGATTTTGTCATCGGGCGGGATCAGCGAATAGTCATAACTTGATTTGCCAGGTTCCACCCGAAATATCCACTGTGTTGCCTCTTCAAGCTCAGGGAAGCCGATATCAGAAAACGCCTCCATCATTGCTTCCCTTACGGTCAATTCGTGTGCAACCTTCATGTCTAGGAGGCGTCGTACAGGGAAGTCAGTATCCTGCTTGTCGATTCGGGTATGACAGTCTCCGCAAAGGTAAATGAGATTTCTGTAGTGGTTACGCTGATCATCAGTCATTAATGTGTCATATCGGGCTGCACCTAGCTTTTCACCAGCAATATGTGCTGCTTCCCCAGTAATTGCGGGATTACTCATGTCTCCCTCAACTGCCAGTTGTCTTCCGCAGTGAGGAAATGCACAGCGATCTCCACTCCGAAATGCCAAAAGCAACTTCGTGGTGTAGGAAGCGCTCATTCGGCCGGCTCGGCTAGACTTTCGGCATCCTGCACGCGGAGTTCGCCGGAGATGAGCTTGGGTAGCAGCGCGTCCCGTTGGGCGGAAAGCGTGCGAGCTTCGCGCACACACCCGATAATGCGTTCGTAGAGAGGCAGCACCAATTGTTCAAATTTACTCATAACGCTGGCTGTTGGCGTGACAACTGGAATCGCACGAAAGTTTGACTTACTAATTTCAAGGAAGGTGGAGCCGTTTGCACGGCTCACAACTTCATCGTGCGCAGCACGCGCCCAAAGCAAGAGGAAAACATTTGAAACTCCATCTCGCGGCCTCATTGCGATGAAGCCCTGATTGATGGCAACCGGGACTTCGGCGATTGCGAGGTAACCGATTGGTGCGCGCGAGGATACTAGGACCGTGCCAATCGGCAGCAACCCGGAGCTAACCTGCGCAAGCCCAGCATCTGTGATACGGCGCTCAGTGTTGAGCAAAACAGGCACACTGAGGTTAGACAAGTCTTTCGGTGTCGCCCAATGATGGACACCGCCATCCCAGAACGCCGCATTGGTTGTGCTTGGTGTACTTCCGCCTACGACCTCGGCAAGGTCATCAATGGTCTTCACTTCCCACCTCCTCGGAATCTCTCCCAACTCCGAATCCTCAAATGAATCCAGAAACAGGTCCGCTATTTCTTTGGGAAGCCCCGTATCCCGCCTCTCCGCCTTGGCCCGCACCGGATCGAAGTCCACGAACCACGACTTGAAGAGCGCCCGCGCCATGGCCTCCAGCGTTTCGTTCATCCGCCTGTTCAGTTCGATCTTGTCGTCGAGCGCGCCGAGGATGTGGGCGACAGCGCGTTGTTCGGGGAGCGGGGGATAGGCAGCTGCAATGTTCTCAAGGTCACGCTTCGTGACGTGCCCCAACCCTGTCGTCTGCTTATTGCGCGCTATCCCGACGAAACTGGGCTTCAGGTACCGCAGAAGGTAGAAGAAGAACGTCGGATCGATTCCCGCGACTGGCGTCACTCGAAATGAATGCTGATTGAGCCAGCCATCGGTGCCCCGCCACCAGAAAACATCAATCGATGTTTCGGGCTGCCCAGACCATGAGAATAGGAGATCACCTGCTCTTACGTGTACCGATTCGTCAAAAACTTGCTCGGTGAACTTTGTTTGATCAGAGATTCCGTTTTTGATCTCGGTAATTTTAATCACCGGCTTGCCGGTCGGGCTGAATTGGATATCCCGAAAAGCGAGACCATTTACCCATTGTGCGAGCGTGTAGAGCGGGTGGCGCTCCCAATGGTCGGGAAACGCTGGGCGGTACAACCAACCCTTCGTGCCAGCAGATGTCAGCGCTTCATCGGCCATACCAAACTCCTTCAGGTTGGCTGCGATACCGGCACCCGGTTTCCTGGCCATGGCCGGATCGGGCAGGCCCGCTGCAATCCACCGTAGGGTCATTGCTCCTCCCATGGCGCGAATCCGATGGGCCGCTTCTTCTTGGGCTCGGGCGGAGTCATCAGTTCACGGATAGCCTCGAACACGACCTGGAACTGGGCGTCGTACTTCTTCTCAAGGGCGACAAACTTGCGGGCAAGTTCTACGTTCGAAGCGAGCATCTGACGCAGGCGCACGGAGATGCGCACAACGAATACGCTCATCTCGACTGCCCGCGGCGTATTGAGCACCGAGGCGGCCATGAGGGAGCCATGCTCGGTGAAGGCATTGGGTAGCGTGGAGGAAAACTTAAGGCGCTGGAGGTGGTCGCAATGTGCGACCACCTGGGCCTTCTCTTCGGCCGTGAGCGGAAACAGGAAATCCGCCGGAAACCGCTCCGGATTGCGTTTCACCTGCTCGTTCAGCCGCTTGGTAGTGACCCCGTAAAGCTCGGCCAGATCGGCATCGAGCAGGACCTTGTGGCCGCGAATCACGAGGATGCCCCGCGCAATCCGCTCCTCGGGGACGATCAGTGCGGCCCGTTTGGTTTTCTTAAGCGCCATAGCCCAGCGCCTTGAGGTTCGCGGCAATCGCAGCATCGAGCTTCGCGGCTTCCTCCTGCTGCGCGCGCAGTTGCGCGGTCAGCCGCTTCATCTTGTCCTCGAACGGCTCACCGTCGTCCTCGGCGGCTTCGGCGCCGACGTAACGGCCCGGGGTCAGCACGTGGCCGTGCTTGCGGATCTCGTCGAGCTCGGCGGCCTTGCAGAATCCGAGAACGTCTTCGTACTGGCCTGCCTTCTGATCCCCCCGCCAGGCATGGTAGATGCCGGCGATCTTCTGGAGGTCCTCGTCCGTCAATTCGCGATGGGCTCGGTCCACCATCGAGCCGAGCTTGCGGGCGTCGAGGAAGAGCGTCTCGCCGCGCCGATCGCGGAACCGGCCGTTCTTCTTATTCCGGGCCAGAAACCAGAGACAGACCGGGATCTGGGTGGAATAGAAGAGCTGGCCCGGCAGGGCCACCATGCAGTCGACGAGGTCGGCCTCGATGATGTTCTTGCGGATCTCCCCTTCGCCCGACTGGTTGGAGGACATGGAGCCGTTGGCCAACACGAAGCCGGCAAGCCCGGTGGGGGCCAGGTGGTAGAGGAAGTGCTGCACCCAGGCGTAGTTGGCACTCCCCGCGGGGGGTACGCCATAGACCCAGCGCTGGTCGTCCTTCAGGAGCTCACCGCGCCAGTCGCTGTCGTTGAAGGGGGGATTGGCCAGCACGTAGTCGGCCTTGAGATCCGGGTGCTGGTCATTATGGAAGGTGTCCCCATGGGCGATCTGGGCATCGATCCCGCGGATGGCGAGGTTCATCTTGGCGAGCCGCCAGGTGGTGTAGTTCGACTCTTGGCCGTAGATGGAAATATCCCCAATCCTGCCGGCATGGGCCTCGATGAACTGCTCGCTTTGCACGAACATCCCACCCGAGCCGCAGCAGGGGTCGTAGACCCGGCCCTTAAAGGGGGCGAGCATTTCGACGAGGACTCGCACCACACGGGAGGGCGTGTAGAACTGACCGCCGCTCTTGCCCTCTGCACTCGCGAAGCGCGCGAGGAAGTACTCGTAAACACGACCCAGGGTGTCCCTGGCACGGTCGGCGGCACTGCCGAGCGCGATATCGCTCACGAGATTAATGATCTGCCCCAGGCGCTGCTTGTCGAGGCCGGGGCGTCCGAAGTCCTTCGGCAGCACCCCTTTGAGCGATGGATTGTCGCGCTCGATGGCGGTCATGGCGTCGTCCACCAGTCGGCCGATGGTGGGTTGCGGGGCGCTCGCCTTGAGGTGCTGCCAGCGTGCTTCTTTGGGCACCCAGAAGATGCTAGCAGCGCGGTATTCGTCTGGGTCTTCGGGGTCGGCGCCGGACTTTTTGTCGGCTTCGAGTTCGGCGTGCTTCGCCTCGAAGGCATCCGAGATGTATTTGAGGAAGATGAGCCCGAGGACGACGTGCTTGTACTCGGCCGCGTCCATGTTGTTGCGCAGGGCATCGGCTGCGGCCCAGAGCTTGGCTTCGAAGCCGACGGTAGCACCATTACTATTACTATTCTTCTGGGCCTTCCCCTTGCCGCGTGCCATGCGTCTCCCCCCGACTATTATAGAATTACGTGGCCTCCCGGATTGTAAACCGGATCCGGTTCCAGCTCATGGGGCGGTGCCCGAGACCCCGAATCAGCTGGTGGGAGACCTCCGGCCCGGTCCTGGAGGGTTCGCCCTATCACCCATACTCGCCGACCCAAGCACCCTGCACGTGGTCGATCCGCACCCAGCCGGGCACAAAATGGCGCAGCGCCGGGTTTCGGACCGTGGCCGATGCGGCCTCTCCCGCGCACGCGTCCGGAACGCGCGTCACGATCTGAAGCGCGAGCGTTTCCGTGACGGGGATAAGGCTGCCGGAGGCTGCGGTCAGGCCCGGGGATTCATAGAACCGCACCGTCTTGCGAACCATACGGACGGACGCGAGCTCGACGATGAGCGGTGCCTCGCGCACGGTGAGCGGGTGCTCCGCCGCCGCGGACCAGCGGACCTCGACCGCCTTGCCGGACATGGTGATAACGGCGCGCGATGCACGCCCCACCCTCGCAACCCGCACCTGCGGATTTTGGCCTGCCAGACCCGCCTGCCGCCCGGACCCTTGCGCGAGACGAAGGTCGCCATGTTGCCCTCTTGAGATTCGATTGTCTGAAATAGGGAGCGATGATGGCTGGGATTTTCTATAAGTTATTGATTAAATGGCGCGCCCGGAGAGATTCGAACTCCCG
>CAZWSD010000040.1:0-14143 GCA_964636535.1 uncultured Acidobacterium sp.
CGACTCAAATCGTATGGATCGTATAAAATCGCAGGGTTAGCTTGCGCTGTAAGTACTAGCATTCAAGAGACTTACACGCCTAACATCCTGTAAGTTAAAGATTCCATGTATCTTACCGGACGCTAACCATGGAAAATAAATTCGTAGGGTATGGACCCACGGCACAGCACCGGCGCCGATCGCTTTTCCAGCCACACCGCCGCCTGCCCGCCGGCTCTGAGAGGTCGCAATCCGTCGGGGACGAAGTCAGCATCCACAGGCGCAATGATTCGTCCATCCATACGACTCAAATCGTATGGATCGTATAAAATCGCAGGGTTAGCTTGCGCTGTAAGTGGTACGATCAAAGATACTTGCACGCCTAACGTCCTGCAAGTGAAAGATTGCATGCATCTTACTGGAAGTTAACCGTAGACCATAAATTCGTAGGGTACGAACCCTCCCATCGCCCGGAGTGCAGGCAGCAGGATGCCCCCGGAAGCATCCCTCCGGGGGCCTGACGGAAGTTTGATCCTGCCCGAACAGCAAAGCAGCATCAGTTGATCTCGAACACGTCCTCGGCCTTGGCTGCCTGCGCCTTGGCCTTGTCGGCCAGGGACCGCGCCACCGCGTAGAACCGCGCCGCTTCCGGGGCGTCCGGCCCGCCCGCCGCTACCGGCTGGCCTGCGTCGCCACCCTCGCGGATCGCAGGAACCAGCTCGATCGAGCCTAAAAACGGCACGTGGAATTGCTTGGCCGTCCGTTCCGCCCCGCCCTTGGAGAAAATGTCGATCACCTGGTGGCAATGCGGGCAGGTAAATTGACTCATATTCTCCACCACCCCAAGGATTGGCGTGTTTACCTGCCCAAACATCTCAATCGCCTTGCGCGCGTCCTGCAGCGCCACGTCGCTCGGCGTCGAAACCACCACCACCCCCGTCAGCGGAACCGTCTGCACCAGTGAAATCACCACATCGCCGGTGCCCGGCGGCAGGTCCACGATTAGGAAGTCCAGCTCGCCCCAATGCACCTGCTGAAGAAACTGCCGAATAATCTGGTGCAGCATCGGGCCCCGCATCACCAGCGGCTTGTCGCCCGGCGAAAGGAAACCCACAGAGATCACCTTGATCCCGTGCGCCTCGTTCGGCTCTATCTGGTTGGTCTCAAGCATCCGGGGCTGGTCGCTCGACCCCAGCATCAACGGCACATTAGGCCCGTAAATATCGGCGTCGATCAGACCCACCTTGTAGCCCAGTTTCGAGAGCGCGATCGCCGTGTTCACCGCAACCGTCGTCTTGCCCACACCGCCCTTGCCTGAACCGATCGCCACAATATGAGAAACCCCCGGCAGCGGCATGGGAGCCGGGGGAGTTTGAGAATGAGCCATAATCGTTTCCTTTCCGTTATTTCCGTCCGGGACGCACCGTCCCGTACATCGCCGTTTCAGGCGGCTGCATCGCGCGCCGCCGCTCCAGTTCTACCTTGCGCAAATCGCGCCGCCGCCCCGCATCCTCGTGCCGCCGCTTCTCCTCCACGGTCTCCGGCGTCAGTTGCGGCACCGGAACGCTCCGCCCCTGCGAGTCCACGGCCACAAACGTCAGGTACGCCGACGCCACGTGCCGGTGCATCCCCGCGATCGTGTTCTCCACCCACACCTTCACTCCCACCTCCATCGAGCTGTTGAAGGCCCGGTTCACCGACGACTTCAGGATCAGAAGATCGCCCACGTGCACCGGCGCGATGAAGTCAATATGGTCCATCGACGCCGTCACCACATGCGTCCGCGAGTGCCGGAAGGCCGCCATCGCCGCCACCAGGTCAATAAAATGCATCAGCCGCCCGCCCAGAAGATTGCCAAGCGTATTCGTATCGTTCGGCAGGATCAGCTCCGTCATCTCCGACTGCGACTCCGCTACCGTTCGCACCGGAAGCGATGGGCCGTTGTATGCCCTTGGATTCCCCATCGTAGTGAACACTCTTTCCTTTCAGTCCCTTCCCTCCAAAGGGAGCAGGCTGAAAACGCTCCCATCCGTCGAGCGCCTTCTACAGTTTGAGGAATTGTGCCCGATTGAGCAACCCGCCGCGGTTTGGATTCACCCCGGGGCCTGTGAAATGCTGGCTCTAAGCCAACAAAGCCGTAAAAGGAGCCGTGAGATGGACAAAGTAGCGATGCTCAGCCAGATCCTCAGACAGGATCCCAACAACGCCTTCGCGCGCTACGGCCTGGCCATGGAGTACGTCGACCGGGGAGAAATCTCCACCGCCATCGCCGAGTTTGACCGCCTCCTTCACCAGCATCCGGACTACACGCCCGGTTACCAGATGGCCGCCCAGACACTGGCCAACTCCGGCGAAGCGACGCGCGCCATGAACTACCTGCGGCTCGGCGTCGAATGCGCTCAGCGCACCGGCAACCAGCAGGCGCTCAGAGAGATGCGGTCCCTCCTCGATGACCTCGAGGGAGACCGCATCTGATTCGTCAGGGCGGGTGCCCGTGTACCCCTCTTTCACCCGGTCGTGGTTGGCGATGAATAGACTTTCGTGCCGCCAATTCCTCGTCGTCATATCACATGGATCGCGAGCGTAATCGCGCATAATAACGGAGACCATGAAGATTCCGCTCTTTCCGCTGGACGTGGTGCTCTTTCCGGGCGCGCCGCTCCCGCTGCATATCTTTGAAGAACGCTACCGCGAGATGTTCCGCGACTGCATGGCCGCAGGCCTTGAATTCGGCGTGGTGCGCGCGCAGCAAGACGGAATGGCCGTCATAGGCTGCACGGCTGCGATTGGCCGCGTTCTGCATCGTTATCCTGATGGGCGATTTGACGTCATGTGTCATGGTGAGCGCCGATTCGAGATCGAAACGCTCGACGATTCGCAATCCTATTTGCAGGCGGAAGTTGATTGGCTGGCCGACGAAGGTGCACTGGCCACTCGCGAGGAGCGAGAAGCCTGCGCCGCAAAGCATTTTGAGCTGGTCGAGCTTTCAAGTGTCGAGCTGCCGATGCCCGCACTCGATCTCGACCGCCCCATCGCCTACTCGCTGGCCTCCGTTCTTCCCACCGATCTCGACTTCCAGCAGCAGATGCTGGCCACACGGTCCGATGCGGCCCGTACACGCAAACTCAGCGAATTCTATGAAATGCTGCTCATGCAGTTGCGAGAAGCCGTCTCACATCGAAATGTCTCCCCCAATGGACTCGTGATGTGAGCGCCGTGACGCGTCCTTCGCTGGATGAATCCCGCCGGTCGCTATCGTCAATTCGCTGCTTCGGCCGGGGCTGCAGGCACGTCCAATTGATTTAGGGTAAGAAAATAAGGAGTCGCCGCATGAGTTCTCGTCACCAGGCACAGACGCTGCCCCAGACACTCGGAGAGCTTCGATCGAGTAAACAATATTCCGAACAGAGACTTCGGACACGCTCGGTGAAAGATGAACTCCGCGAAAACCTGATCGCCAGGCTCCGCGCCCGCGAGGCGCTGTTTCCAGGCATCGTTGGCTACGACGATACTGTCGTGCCGCAAATCGTGAACGCCATTCTATCCCGCCAGAACTTTATTCTGCTCGGCCTGCGCGGGCAGGCCAAAAGCCGCATGCTGCGCGCCCTCACGGCGCTGCTGGATGAACATATGCCCTACGTCGCCGGCTGTGAGATTCGAGACAACCCCTATAAGCCGCTTTGCGCCCGCTGCCGCCAACTGCTGGCTGACCAGGGCGAAGCAACCCCGATCGCCTGGATGCACCGCAACGACCGGTACGTCGAGAAACTCGCCACGCCCGACGTCACGGTGGCCGACCTGATCGGCGACCTCGATCCGATCAAAGCCGCGCGTGGCGGGCACGACCTCGCCAACGAGATGGCCATGCACTACGGCCTGCTGCCCCGCGCCAATCGCGGCATCTTTGCCGTGAATGAGTTACCTGACCTCGCAGGCAAGATTCAGGTCGCGCTGTTCAACATCATGCAGGAAGGAGACGTGCAGATTAAGGGCTTCCCGGTGCGGCTGGAACTCGATGTCGAATTGGTCTTCAGCGCGAACCCGGAAGACTACACCGCCCGCGGCAAGATCGTTACCCCGCTCAAGGACCGCATCGGTTCGGAAATTCGCACGCATTATCCGGAATCACTCGAAGAAGGCATCGCCATCACCTCGCAGGAAGCCTGGACCGACCGCGGTCTTGGAAAAATCCAAGTTCCGGACTACCTGCGTGAAGTGATTGAGCAGATTGCCTTCAGCGCGCGCGAAGATAAGAAAGTAGATAAACGAAGCGGCGTCAGCCAGCGACTGCCTATCGCCACCCTGGAACTCGTCCTCGCCAATGCAGAGCGAAGAGCGCTGATGCACGGCGAAGAATTGATCGTGCCGCGTGTGGGCGACATATACTCCGCCCTGCCCGGCATCACCGGCAAAATTGAACTGGAATACGAGGGCGAGCTCAAGGGTGCGGATGCTGTCGTCAAGGAAATTGTCCGCAACGCCATCGGAAAGGTCTTCGACAAGTATTTTGCCGACCTGAACACTCAGCAGATTGAACAATGGTTCAACCTTGGCGGCACCGTCAAGATCAGCAACGAGCAGAGCGCAAACGCGACCCGGGAAGAACTCAAGCAGATTCAGGGCCTCAGTGAAAAGCTGTCTCCACTCGGCGTCAAGGCGGGCGCCGATCCAGAGATCTACGTTGCCGCGGCTGAATTGCTGCTCGAAGGCATGTGCGCGCACCGCAGGCTCAGCCGCAATGAGGAGCGGAGCTTTGCACTGCTGCGACGCGGTAACGAGCGCAGCGATCGCCCGGAGCGAATGCGCGATGAAAGGGATTATGAAGAGTGGCAGCAGCGTCGCGGCCGTCGCGGAAGCTTTAATTAAGGTGACCTGTGAAACGAGTTCGCTACACCAAATTCAACGGTGATCTGGCCAGCCAGGCCAGCATGGAAGACCTGCTGAACGCCCTCTCTGACTACTTCCTCGACTCTGGCTTTCGTGATCCGCTTGGTCAGTTTCAGGATCTCGATCACACCATGGCCGATCTCGAGGAGGCGGTCCGCCGTGCCCTCGAATCCGGTGATCTGTTTGAACAAGAGTTGCAGCAGCAGATCGACCAGATGAGCGAAGAGGGTAGGCTGGACGAGTTTATCCAGCAGATCATCCAACGGATGGAGGAAGAGAACTATATCTCCACCCATCGCGCGCACGAGCCCCTCCCAGCCGCGCAGACCGCGGGAAGCACGGGCGATGGGGAGAGCGAAGCGCGCTTTGAAGTCACGGACAAGAGCCTGGACTTCCTAGGCTATAGAACGCTCCGCGATTTGCTTGGTTCACTCGGCAAGTCGAGCCTGGGGCGGCACGACACCAATCATCATTCAACCGGAATCGAGGCAAGCGGCGGGTCGCGCCCCTACGAGTTCGGCGACGTGCTCAATCTCGACAGCACTGCCACCCTGACTTCAGCCATCGCCCGCGAGGGACTGACCCTGCCGCTGAACATTGAATACGACGACCTGCGCGTGCACCAGTGCGACTTCCAAAGCAGTTGCGCCACCGTCGTCATGCTCGACTGCTCGCACTCGATGATCCTCTATGGAGAGGACCGTTTCACGCCGGCCAAGCGCGTGGCCATGGCATTATCACACCTCATCCGTACACAGTACCCGGGCGACTCGCTCTCGCTCGTGCTCTTCCATGACTCGGCCGAAGAGTTGCCCGTCTCGCAGCTCGCGCGCGTTCAGGTTGGTCCTTACTACACCAACACGCGCGAGGGGCTGCGCGTGGCCCAGCGCATTCTGCGAACCCAGCGCAAGGAAATGAGGCAGATCGTGATGATCACTGACGGCAAGCCCTCAGCGCTCACACTGCCCGATGGGCGTATCTACAAGAATGCATTCGGCCTTGACCCGCTCGTGATCAGTGAAACGCTTGAAGAAGTGGCCCGCTGCAAGCGGCAGAACATCATCATAAACACCTTCATGCTCGCTTCTGACTATGGCCTGATGCAGTTCGTGCAGAAGGTAACCGCCATGTGCCGCGGCAAGGCGTACTTTACCACCCCTGACCGATTGGGCGAGTACTTGCTCCTGGACTACATGCAGCGCCGCACGCGCACCATTCACTGAGTCTTCCCCCTTCGCACCGCGGTCTTGTACCGGCGGCCTGTCAAGTCGCCTCTATTCCGCATCCCGCGGCGCCGGGGCCGACATCGCGCGCCGCATGTGATACCCCTTCGGTGCCGGAGAGAATCCCGCATCGGCTAGAAAACGCGCGAACCAATGCTGATGGATCGACTGCCCATTGATGGAAGAAATCAGCAGTCCACCATGTCTCCGCGCTTCCTCATCGCGCAACTCTGAATGCACTTGCGCGGCAAGACATGCCGCCAGGTCGCGCGCCGTGTTCGAGCGATCCGGCTCGCCGACGGAGAAAAACACCTGCAAATCGGGATTGCCTCTGCGCAGGTAAGCGATCAACCGGCCATTGCGCAGAATCACGGACGCGCCCACGGTCCGGGCCAGCGAGCGTGGCAACGGTTCAGAGGAATTCTGTTCGCCGGAGACAAATTGCGGCCAGGGCAGGATGCTGCCGTACGGATTGGCTGGATCTGTAGCCGCAATCGATACGATTTCTGGCCTTTCCGGTTCAGCTTTGCTACCCAGCAAGCGCAACAAATCAACAGCCGCTGGCAAGGCGAACTGAGTGGCGCCGGCGCCGGCCGCAAAATAGCCTCGCCGAATGCGGCCACTCTCTTCCAAAGTTTTCATTACCGTATAGATGGCAGAAAAACCGCCGGGGAGATCTTCCTGTGCAACGGATTCCCGTGTCACGACCCCGTACCGCTGCAAAAGTTGCTGCGCCATGGCGTGACTCCACTCCGTCTGCTGCGCCGGTGTGGTCCGTCTGACTTCGGGAAGGATCGCCCATCGTCCCTGAGCGGCGGACGGCGCGGTGCGGCGTGAGCGAAATTCCGGCGCATGATCCTGTCGCCTCGCGGGGCGCAAACTCCCCGGCCTTTTCACGTGGGCTCGCAGGGCATGAAAAGCATCATTGGTCACCAGTCCCTTCCAGACCAGACTCCACAGCAGGTCCAGTGTCTCGCCGGGGAATCCGCCGCCAACGGCTTCATGCAGCTGCGCAAAGAACAACGCGCCCCTCCGCTCAAGAGTGTCCAGAATCTGGCGCTCGCGTGGGGCCTGCGGGTCCACGGGGGCTGACCGGGCCGGAAGCAAAGCCGGCATCCTGTCGGCAAGATAGAGAGCGATGCGCCCGTCGCGTTCGCCCAAGGGTTCTATGCCGCGCCACGCAACTTCTCCTGCGGAGATCAGGGTGTCCAGGTCTGCGGGGGTGTAATTTGTGAGGCGGGCGGGCAGAATTGTTGTCTCCAGCAACGACGCCGGAAGCGGCACGCCTTGCAGCATCTCGACCGTGTCGAGAAGAGCATCCAGACCGCGCCGAGGTTGCACAAGGCCCTGCCAATGCGTCTGGAAGCGCGCGAACAAGTGTCGCTCCACGGGCTCGACTTCTTTCCGTAACTTTGCCAGTGACTTTCTCCGGATGAGGCGCAGAACCTCCGCATCGCACCATTCACGGTGTACGCCGCCGGGCCGGAATCCTCCCTCAATCACCCTTCCACTCAGCGTAAGTTTGTGCAGCACCCCTTCTGCGAATCCAGCTTCGAGCCCGAACCGGCGAATGACCTCCGGCAGCGTGAACGGGCCATGAGTACGTGCGAACCGACGCACCAGTTCCAGAACAGGCTCATCCACCCGGGTCAACAATTCCATCGCGATTCCCGCCGGAAGCGCAATGTCGAGAGCGTCGCGATAGCGCCCTGCATCCTCAACGGCAATCAGTCTGCGTTCCCCTGCCACTTTCACTTCGACCACGCGCCGCGAGTGCAACAAGCGTTCCAGCGCCCCCAATACGGCAGTCGAGGCAACCCTGCCTGCCAGTTCCTCGCGTGAAAGGTCGCCCAGACGCAGCAGAAGGTCATGAATGCCATCGGCGCTCCGCACTCGCTGCGACTCTTCCAGAAGCTGAACCTGCACCTCCACTGCCGCAATCGCATCCGGATCCAGCAACTCACGCAGATCGGCATCGCCAAGCAGATCGCGAAGCTGATCCTGGTCAATCGATAAGGCCTGTGCGCGGCGCTCCGCAAGCGGCGCATCGCCGTCGTAGATGTAATTCGCGACATAGCTGAACAATAGCGAAGAAGCAAAGGGCGAAGGCGCCCGCGTATCTGCAACATGCACCCGTACCTGCCGCTCTTGAATGGAGCGCAGGACCTCAAGCAGGGCCGGCATATCGAACACGTCGCGCATGCATTCGCGGTAGGCCTCCAGCAACATCGGAAACGCAGAGTAGCGGGAAGCCACTGACAGCAGATCGTATGCGCGTTTCCGTTGCTGCCAGAGTGGAGCGCGACCCATGGCCCGGCGGCGCGGCAGCAAGAGCGCGCGACCAGCAGCCTCGCGAAACTTTGCGGCGAAGAGCGCTGTGGAGCCGAGTCGCTGCAGCACCAGATCGAAGGCCTCGTCTGCATTGAGAACCAGCAGGTCGGTGTCGGGCGCCTGTTCCGTGTCCGGGTATCGAAGCACAAAGCCATCGTCCGCCCACATCACTTCCACGTCTGGCCCACCCGCGGCACGAATCCGTTCAGCGGCAGCCACGGCCCATGGCGCATGCACGCTGCTGCCAAAAGGACTCAGCACGCATACGCGCCAGTCCCCGAGTTCATCGCGAATCCGTTCTATGACGATGTTTCGATCGTCCGGAACCGTGACCGTTGAAATTCTCTGATCTGCAAGGAAATGCAACAGGTTCTCCGCTGCCTTGGTATCAAGATCGTGCTCGTGAATCAGCCTGCTGATTCCGGCATTCCCAGGCATTTCGCTCAACTCGCGTACGAGTGCGCCAATGCTCCGGCCAAACTCCAGCGGCCGCCCTGCGGAGTCGCCATGCCAGAACGGCATCTTGCCCGGTTCACCGGGAGCCGGTGACACGAGCACGCGATCTGGCAGGATCTCCTCAATTCGCCATGTGGAAGCGCCCAGGATGAAGGTCTCTCCTGTGCGGCTCTCAAAGACCATTTCCTCGTCGAGCTCGCCTACGCGAATGGGCTTGTTCTCTGTTCCGGCAAGGAAGACGCCATACAGGCCACGATCAGGAATTGTACCTGCATTGAGGATCGCAAGGCTCTTCGCGCCTTCGCGCGGCGTCAGGATGTTCCTCTTGCGATCCCAGGTAATGCGTGGCCGCAAATCAGAGAACTCGTCTGACGGATATCGCCCGGTGAGCATGTCGAGCACGCCCTCAAAGGACGCCCGCGATAACGAGGCAAACGGTGCGGCCCTCCGGACGAGCGCGAAGAGATCGTCCACTCTGATTTGAGGCTCCGCTGGAGCGTGTCCCATTTTGCGCGGCTCGACGACGGCCGGGGGGTGCACCAGTATTGCCACCATTTGCTGTGCGAGCACATCGAGCGGATTGCGCAAATAGCGCGTTGCCTCGACCCGTCCCTCGTGCATGGCGCGCGTTACTGCCGCGCAGGCGACCAGATCAGCGCGGTACTTGGGGAATATGATGCCGTCGCTCGGGATTCCAACCTGGTGACCCGCGCGCCCAACGCGTTGCATAGCACTGGCGACCGAGGGCGGTGCTTCGATCTGAATGACCAGATCGATGGCCCCCATATCGATACCTAGTTCCAGTGACGATGTTGCCACCAAAGCTCGAATCTTTCCCGCCTTGAGCGATTCCTCAATTTCCGCACGCTGCGGCGCGGCCAGCGAGCCGTGATGGGCTCGGGCGAGTGGCTCGCCGGCCAGTTCATTGATGGCTCCGGCAAGTCGCTCGCTCAACCGGCGGCTGTTCACAAAGATCAGTGTGGACTGGCGCTCGCGGATGATCTCGACCAGCCGTGGATGAATAGCGCTCCAAATGGAGGTTCGCTTCGGTGCTTGCGAAGCATCGCAGGGCAACTCTTGCGACAGGCTTAGCCGGGCCATGTCTTCCACTGGTACTTCTACCCGCAGGTTCAGCCGCTTCGGTTCGTTCGCCTGGACGATGGTGACAGGGCGAAACACATGGGGTAGTTCGAGATTGCTGATCCATTCGGTTTCGGATTCCCGCCTGACCGCGTCCGCGGATGCAGTCGACCCTTCGCCTGCCGATCCGGGCTTCGGCAGTTCCGCTCCAGCCAGGAAATGCGCTACCTCCTCAAGGGGGCGTTGTGTCGCTGAAAGTCCAATTCTCTGCAAAGGCTTCAGAGAGATCGACTCGAGCCGTTCGAGGCTGAGCGCAAGGTGTGCTCCCCGCTTGGTGGAAACCAGTGCATGGATTTCATCGATGATCACGGTTTGAACGCTTCGCAGCGCGCTTGCCGCCTCTGAGGTGAGGATCAGGTAAAGTGACTCGGGAGTCGTGATCAGGATATCGCTGGGTGTGCGGCGAAATCGGCTCCGCTCGCGTTGCGGCGTATCTCCCGTGCGGACGCTGATCGCAGGCATATGAAACGGTATTCCACGGTGCGCAGCCAGGCTCGCAATCCCTGCGAGCGGAGTGCGCAGATTGCGCTCCACGTCCACAGCGAGCGCCTTGAGCGGACTGACATAAAGAACACGGCAGCCGGGTTTTGCCGGCAGCTCCTGCAGCATCAGGCGATCCAGACACCACAAAAATGCCGTGAGCGTTTTGCCCGTGCCGGTTGGGGCAAAGATCAGCGTGTTCTTCCCCTGGGCAATTGTTGGCCAGCCCATTTCCTGGGGCGAGGTGGGCCGGTTGAAGACCCCAAGAAACCACTCCACCGTAATTGGGTGGAACAGCGCAAGCCCCCGCCCCGCATCCGCTCTCGCCGTATCGAGCTTTCCTCTAGCCTTTCGAGATTTGCGCTCCTCGTCCACAGTTTGAGGATATCTCTGCTGCCAAAGGCGAGACTGAAGCGAGGCCGGCAAAGCTGAGAGTACGCCCCGGGCTTTCAATTCGATGCGCTGGGCTTCACATGGAGTGAAAATGCGAGGGTGCAAACGTTATTCTGCGCATTTCGGAGCCGATTGCGGATCGCCCCAAAACGGGGTAGCCTCAGTGTCGATGACTCCTGCGAACGATTCCTTGACACGGCTGCGCGTACTGGCTGAAGAAGCCGCGAAGCACGCCTACGCTCCGTACTCGAAATTTTCCGTTGGCGCCGCGCTCCTTTGGGACGATGGAGTAACTGTGACAGGGTGCAACGTAGAGAACCTGTCCTACGGACTGACAAGTTGCGCCGAGCGTAACGCCGTCTTCCGCAGAATCAGCGAGCATGGGCCCGCGGCGAAGATTGTGGTTATTGCGGTCACAAGTCCTGCCGGCGAAACGTGTTCACCCTGCGGCGCCTGCAGGCAGGTGATGAACGAATTTGCCGCGCCCGATGCCGTCATCACCTATCGCATGCCGGGCGGGTGGGCGACGCGGCCGTTTTCTGAATTGCTGCCGGACGCCTTTGTCCTTCGGAGAGATGAGTAAAGGGAGCCAACATTGCACGCGGTTGACTTGATTCGAAAGACGCGCGACGGCGAAGGACTCACCCCGGAAGAAATACGTTGGCTGGTTGAGGGCGCAGCGCGGCAAACCATTCCTTTAGAACAGCTGGCTGCGTGGCTCATGGCTGCCTGGCTGCGCGGTCTTACGCTGGCGGAACTGGATGCGCTCACGTTGGCCATGCGTGATTCCGGCGAAGTGCTCGATCATGCGAGCATTGGACGATTCACCGTTGACAAGCACTCTACAGGGGGAGTGGGAGACAAGACCTCGTTTCTGGTGGCGCCGATTGCTGCGGCGGCAGGCCTCGCAGATCCCATGATCAGCGGGCGCGCGCTCGGCCATACGGGTGGAACACTCGACAAGCTTGAATCAATTCCGGGCTTCAATACGCAGCTCTCTTCGCAGCAGATGCGCAAAGTGCTTCAGCAGTGTGGTTGCGCCATCGTGGGGCAAACGGAGGGCCTGGTTCCCGCGGACCGCGCCCTCTATGCGCTGCGTGACCGCACGGCCACTGTGGAAAGTCCGTACTTGATCTGTGCCTCTATCATGAGCAAGAAGCTTGCAGCTGGTTTGCAGGCCCTGGTGCTGGATGTGAAGACTGGATCGGGCGCATTTTTGCGTAACGAGAAGGAAGCTCAGTTTCTTGCCGCCCTGATGGTATCAACCGGTGAGAGCGCAGGTACGCGCACTGCCGCGGTGATGACCGACATGAGCCAGCCGCTCGGGCGATATGCTGGAAACTGGATCGAGATCCAGGAAGCGGTGGAGCTGTTGCGGGGCGACCGCCCCGCGCTCAGCGAAGATCTGCGTCGTGTTTCACTCGTGCTTGCCGGGTGGATGCTCCACCTCGGCGGTAAGGCGAACTCGCCCGAGCAGGGTTACACGCTGGCAGAAAGCAAACTCTCCGACGGATCGGCTCTCTCCGCCTTTCGACGCATGGTGCAGGCCCAGGGCGGCGATCTAAGCTCGTTGGACGATCCGGCGGCCTTTCACCAGCCCATCGTCCGAAAGACCATCATCGCCGAGAGAACCGGTTTCTTCATCGGGTTAGATTGCACGCGGGCCGGCTGGGCCGTGCAACGGCTGGGTGCCGGACGCGAGCGGGCAGGCGAGCCGGTTGAGGCCCATGCCGGCATCGAGATCCATCTGAAGCTGGGCATGCCGGTAGCGGCGGGTCAGCCGCTCTACACGCTTTTTACCCAGAAGGAAGCACTGCTGGCCGAGCCGGAACATCTGATGGCGACGGCGGTTGTGATCGCCGAAGAGCCAATCGCGCCTCCGGTGCTGATCAAGCGGGTCATCACCAATGAGAACAAAAAACTGTTTCTTGAGCGGGCAGATCAATAAGATAGGGATTTCCCCCAGTAACGAGCGCAGGAGATTAAGTTGGGTCGATTTACGGGCGTCCTTGGTTTACTAACGATGGTGCTGTTGGCATGGCTGTTCTCAACGAACCGCAAGGCGATTCGCTGGAGAACCGTAGCCTGGGGGCTGGGCCTGCAGATTCTGTTTGCGTTCATCGTCCTGCGGGTGAACGCCGGGCGAGATTTGCTGGCCGCGGCCGGCGCTGGCGCCAATAAGCTGCTGGACTATGCCTTTGATGGGTCAGCCTTTGTCTTTGGCGATTTGGGCAAACAGCATTCCAATCTGGGCACGTTCTTTGCCTTTCAGGTATTGCCGGCTATCATCTTTGTTTCCGCGCTCTTCGCGGTGCTTTATTACTTCGGCATTATGCAGCTCATCATCCGCGTCTTTGCGCGGGTGATGCAGTGGACTATGAAGATTTCTGGCGCGGAGAGTCTGAACGTGGCTGCGAGCATCTTCATGGGCCAGACGGAAGCTCCGCTCACGATTCGTCCGTTTCTGCCCGAGGCGACCAATTCTGAGCTGATGACCATCATGACCAGCGGCATGGCCCACGTATCCGGCGGCATTATGGCGGCTTACATTGCTTATGGCATTTCGGCGCGACATTTACTGGAGGCGGTGATCATGACCGCGCCGGGCACCGTCATGCTTGCCAAGATGCTCGTTCCAGAAATAGAAACTCCCGCGACGGCCGGCGTGGTTCACATTCCGAAGGAACAGGAGCACAAGGATGAAAACCTGCTTGGAGCCATTGCCCGGGGCACGATTGACGGTGGGAGGCTCGCGCTCAACGTGGGCATCATGCTGATCTCGTTCATTGCGCTCATCTCGCTGATGAACGGCATGATGGGCGGCGTTCACAACTGGCTGGGCGACTTCCATATTCCTTTCCCAAGCAGCGTGAATGAAATTCTCGGCTTCTTCTTTGCGCCCATCGCCTGGTTGATTGGCATTCCGTGGAAGGATGCTCACGTTGTCGGCAATCTCCTCGGTACGAGGATGGTCATCAACGAGTTGGTGGCCTATTCTTATCTGGGTGCGCAGAAGGCGTTGATTGCGCCGCGGTCATTTACGATTGCGACATTCGCACTGTGCGGCTTCGCGAATCTGAGTTCCATCGGGATCCAGATTGGCGGCATTGGGGCGCTTGCACCGAACCGGCGCAACGACCTTGCAAGATTAGGCTTGCGGGCCATGTTGGCCGGTACCATGGCCAACCTGATGTCCGCTTCGATTGTGAGTCTTTTTTTGAGGTAGAGACGATGAGCATTTGCGCGTTTTCTGA
>CAZWSD010000041.1:0-13944 GCA_964636535.1 uncultured Acidobacterium sp.
GACATTGTTTTCACGCATGATCCACATCATCGAGATGTTGTCGCTGGTGATGGGGTCTTTGGGGTTGCGGTGCAGTATGCAGCCGTATTTTTCCCAGTGGACGAGATCGTGAGAGGTGGCGAGGCCGGTCTGGTAGCCGATGCCGTCGAAGCCGACGAAGGTCATGTGGTAGCGGCCGTCCTCAAAGAAGACGAAGGGGCAGTCGACGGATTTCTCGTCGAAGTCGCCTGGTTTATGGGAGGCGCTGAGGACGAGTTTCTCGTACTTGTAGGGGGTTTCAAGATTGCGTGGGGTGGCGAGGTGGGAGTTGGGGTCGGCGTAGAGGACGGCGGGCAGGGCGAGCGCGGACGCGCCCTGGAGGAAAAACCGGCGGCGGGAAAGTGGAGAAGGCATGGCGGGAAAATTGTAGCAGTCGCCAGAAAATATTTTCCAATTGAAATTGAGCAAGGCCGCCAGAGGTGGGTGGCTGGCACTATGGAGAAGATGTTACGAAAGTTTGGACGGTGGATCTGGAAACGGGAGGCCGAGAGAGAAAAAGAGCCGGGATTGAGCCGGCTCCGTTTCGGTATTTCTACTAATGTTGTGCGTCAATTAGAGAGGCTGAACATCTGCCGCCTGCCAGCCTTTTGGCCCCTTCACGACGTTGAATTGCACGGTCTGACCTTCTTGCAGACTACGGAAGCCACTTGCTGTGATGGCAGAGTAGTGCACGAAGACATCTTCGCCGTTCTGGCGCGAGATGAAGCCGAAGCCCTTCGCGTCGTTAAACCATTTCACTGTACCTTGTTCCATTTGTTGCATTTTTCCTGAATGAATTGCGACGAGAGAATCGGAGCCAGACTGACAGAAACTTGCACAACGAATGGGCGAGAACTGCGGTTTGCCCGGTTCGAATCGAACGCAACAGAAGCATAGCAGAGTTTTTGGGGAAGGTTATTGCGGTTTTGCGAGAAAGAGAAAGATTCGCGAAAAAGTAACATAACGGTTGCTGGAATAAACCGGAGAGGGTTTTCAAAGAAGAAGGGTGCTGGGTGGGGTGCCGCGGGGGGTGTCAGGTGCTGGATTTTTGACGATGGACTGGGGTTACAGCCTATATGCTGGGGACGATGGCGAAACCGGATTTCGACAGGACGGCTGAACTGATTGCGGGGGCGTTGGGGGACCTGGCCGGGGGATTTGATCTGCCGGATGGTCCGGCGGGTGAGGTGGCGGGCGCGGAGCGGATGAAGGAGGTGTTGGCCGAGGCGGCGGTGCGGATGGCGGACAACTATCCCTATTTTCATCCGCTGTACGCCGGGCAGATGCTGAAGCCGCCCCATCCGGTGGCGCATGCGGCGTATGCGATGGCGATGGCGGTGAATCCGAACAATCACGCGCGGGATGGCGGGCGCGCGAGCTCGGCGATGGAGATGGAGGCGGTGAGCGAAATCGCGGGGATGTTCGGGTGGGGTGAGTTTCTGGGCCACCTGACGAGCGGTGGAACGTTTGCGAATCTGGAGGCGCTGTGGGTGGCGGGGCGGACAGCGCCGGGGAAACGCGTAGCCGCCTCGGCGCAGGCGCATTACACACATAGCCGGATCAGCGGGGTGCTGGGGCTGCCGTATGTGGAGATTGCCGTCGATGGGCGGGGCGGTATGGATTTGGCGGCGCTGGAAGCGCGGTTGAGGGACGGGGATATCGGGACGGTGGTGGCGACACTTGGGACGACGGCGCTGGGGGCGGTGGATCCCCTGGCGGAGGTGCTTGCGCTGCGGGGCCGGTATGGTTTTCGTGTGCATGTGGACGCGGCGTATGGCGGGTACTTTGTGCTGGCTGGGGATCTGGACGCGGAGACGCGGCGGCATTTTGATGTGGCGGGCCAGGCGGATTCGATCGTGATTGATCCGCACAAGCATGGGCTGCAGCCGTATGGGTGCGGTTGCGTGTTATTTCGGGATCCGGCGGTGGGGCGGTTTTACAAACATGACTCGCCGTACACATATTTCACTTCGAGGGAGCTTCACCTGGGGGAGATCAGCCTGGAGTGCTCGCGCGCCGGTGCGGCGGCGGTGGCATTGTGGACGACGCAGAAGCTGCTTCCGCTGGTGAAGAGCGGTGAGTTTGCGGCGGGGCTGGAAGCCGGGCGGGAGGCGGCGCTGGAATTGCATCGTCGACTGCGGGTGAGCGAGTACGCGATGGCGCCGCTTGAGCCGGAGCTGGACATAGTGGTGTGGGCGGTGCGCGGTGAGACGATGGAGGAGTCGTCGGCGCGGGCGCGGAGGGCGTTTGAGGAGGCGGCGCGGCGAGGGTTACACCTGGCGCTGGTGCAGCTGCCGGTGGAGTTATTCGGCGAGAGAGCCTGGAGGGCTGAAGATACGCAGCCCTCCGGAGGGACGGTAACATGCCTGCGCTCGGTGCTGATGAAACCGGAACACCGCCTGTGGTTGGATGAAATCTGGTCCCGGGTGGAAGCCGCGATGGGAGCGGCGTCGCTCTGAGTTAGGCGAAAAGGCGATAGCGCCGTAAAATCAAAGCTTGCCATAAGGAATCTTTCTCAAGGGATAGAAAGCTGCGATGGAAAATGTAAACGGATTCATCAGTTTCCACAGGGAGCGCTTTGGCGCTAAGCCGGCGCTGTTCCGGGCGCCTGGCCGGGTGAATTTGATTGGGGAACATACCGATTATGCGGAAGGCTTTGTGTTTCCGGCGGCGATTGACCTGACGACGACCGTGGCAGTGACGCCGAGGACGGACGGCCAGGCGGTGCTTTACTCGACGAATTTTGAGAAGGAAGCTCGGGTGGAGGTGGCGGATTTGCCGGAGCGGGGCAGCGGACAGTGGGAGGATTATCCGCTTGGGGTGCTGGCGATGCTGCGGGAGGCCGGGCTGGAAGTGCCGGGATTCTCGATGAGCATTACGGGGAACGTGCCGCTGGGCGCGGGGCTGAGCTCTTCGGCGTCGATTGAAGTGGCTACGGCGCTGGCGCTGCTGCATTTGGCGGGGCAGAGATGGACCGGGCCAGAGATTGCGAAGCTTTGCCAGAGGGCGGAGAACCGGTATGTGGGTGCGCCGGTGGGGATCATGGACCAGTTTGTTTCGGCGTGCGGGGCGGTGGATCACGCGCTGTTGCTGGACTGCCGGAGCCTGGAGTACCGCCTGGCGCCGCTGCCGCACGAGGTGGAGTTTGTGCTGGTAAACACGATGGTGAAGCACGCGCACGCGGACGGGGCATACAAGGTTCGCCGGGCGGAGGTTGCGGAAGGGACGGAGATGCTTCACCGGATGAAGCCGGAGATCAGGGCTTTGCGGGACGCGACACTGGAGGATCTGGAGGGGGTGAAGGGCCAGATGGCGGAGAATGTGTACAAGCGCTGCCGGCACATCATCAGCGAGGACGAGCGGACGGTGGCGGCGGCGGCGGCGCTGGACGCGGGGGATTTGAAGAGGTTTGGGGCGTTGTTGGTGGCGGCGCACGCCAGTTACCGGGACGATTTTGAGGCGAGCTGCCCGGAAGCCGATGTTCTTGTGGAACTTGCGCTGGAGCGGCAGGAGTGCATCGGGGCCCGTCTGACGGGAGGCGGATTTGGTGGTTGCACGCTGAACCTGGTTCCCTCTAAAGACGCCGCAGCGTTCGCCGATGCATTGAAGAGTGCATATAGGGAGCGAACCTCCATTGATGCAGAGGTTTATCGATGCCGGGCGTCGGCGGGTGCTCATTCATTGGGGATGGGGTGAAACCCGGTTGTCACTGGGGAGGATTCGAGAGACGGCTCGAATCCTTTGGGAAGCAGTGATAAAAGAGAAAGAGCCGGGATTGCCGTGGGGGCTTGCGGTGCAAGCGCCCCGAGGATTCCCGGGACGGATGAAGTGGAAGCCCAGGTGCGGGTGATATCCGAAGGTCCAACTCGATTTCCGACAGAGCCTGCAAGCGTGTGGAGCCTCGCTGATCAGGTGCAAGGAGAAATACCGTTTCTATGACCGCGCTGAACCGCCAACCATCGTCGCCACTTTCCCGTTTGCCCGAAGAGGGGACGATAGCCTATTTTTCGATGGAGATCGCGATCCGCCCGGACATGCCGACGTACAGCGGCGGGCTGGGGGTACTGGCGGGGGACACGTTGCGTTCGGCGGCGGACCTGGCACTGAATATGACCGCTGTGACTTTGCTGCACCGGCAGGGGTACTACAGCCAGCATCTGGACGCGGAAGGGAACCAGACGGAATCGGCGCAGCCGTGGCGGCCGGAGGAGAAGCTCGCGGGGGAAGAGCCGCGGGTGACGATAGGGATCGAGGGGCGTCCGGTCACGATTCGGGCCTGGCGTTTTGACGTGCATGGGGCGACGGGTCACACGGTTCCGATTTACATGCTGGACACCGATCTTGAGGAGAACGATCCGGAGGATCGAACGCTGACGGATCACCTTTATGGGGGAGACGGCAACTACCGATTGCGCCAGGAGGCGGTGCTGGGGCTGGGCGGGCCGCGGATTCTGACAGCGCTGGGCTATGAGCCGGTTGTGTACCACATGAACGAAGGTCATGCGGCGCTGCTGACGGTGGCGGCGCTGGAGCGGCGGCTGGAGGGCCGTTCGCTGGATACGGCGACGGAGGAAGACTTTGCGGCGGTGCGGGAGCGGTGCGTGTTTACAACGCACACGCCGGTTCCTGCGGGTCACGACCGTTTCTCGCGGGAGCAGGCTGAGCGGATTCTTGGCGTGGAGCGGACGAATCTGATTCACAGGGTGGGCGGATTCCACGATGGGCTGTTGAACATGACGTATGTGGCGCTGCGGTTTTCACGGTTTGTGAACGGCGTGGCGATGCAGCACGGGAAGGTGTCGCGGGCGATGTTCCCGGAGTATCAGATTTCGGCGATCACGAACGGGATCCATGCGGGGACGTGGACGTCGGGAGAGATTCAGGAGCTTTTTGATCAGCGGATGCCGCGGTGGCGGCAGGACAACGTGAAGCTGCGGTACGCGATTGATATCGACAGCGAACAGATTCACCAGGCACACCAGGCGGCCAAGCGGCGGCTGATCCAGGAAGTGGAAGATCGCAGCGGGCTGAGGCTGGACGAGAACGTGTTCACGATTGGATTTGCGCGGCGGGCGGCGACATACAAGCGGGCGGATTTGTTCTTTCATGACCCGGAGCGACTGGTGCGGCTGGCGCGCGAGCATGGCGGGCTGCAGGTGCTGTACAGCGGCAAGGCTCACCCGGCAGACCAGCCGGGGAAGGCGAAGATCAAGCGGGTGATTGATCTGGCGCGGGAGCTGGATTCCGACGCGATGAAGATTGTCTACCTGGAGAACTACAACTGGGAGTTGGGCGCACTTCTGACGCAGGGCGTGGACCTGTGGCTGAATACGCCGAAGCGACCGTATGAGGCATCGGGGACGAGCGGCATGAAGGCGTCAATCAACGGGGTGCCGAGTTTGAGCATTCTGGATGGATGGTGGATCGAGGGGTGGATTGAGGGCGTCACCGGGTGGGCGATTGAAGATCGCGAGGATGAAGGCGGCGAAGCGGCATCGCTGTATGAGCACCTGGAGCAGGAGATTCTTCCGACGTACTACCGGGACCACGAGCGGTGGCATCGGATCATGCGGTCAGCGATTGCGCTGAACGGCTCGTTCTTCAATACGCAGCGGATGATTGAGCAGTACCTGCTGAATGCCTACTTTCCGGAGCAACTGGTAGATATTTCGGAGGAGTCGCTGGAGCCGGTGCTGACGCGGTAGCACAGCGAGGGACGATTGGCATGCCCCGGCGTGAAGAGCGCCGGGGTTTTGCTATTGGGGCGGAAGGCCAGCGCACTATTGCGGGCCAGTATGGAAGATTTCGTTGGCCTGGCCGTTCTGGATGCTGAAGAGGGCGAAGTGGCGGTCGCGCCGGTAGATGAGGTCGAAGAGGAGGTCGGCGCGGCCGGTGCCGGTGGCGTCTACGGCGTCGATGAGTCTCATGCGGGGCTGGTATTCGAGGAGATTTGAGCGCGTGATGGTTTTGAAGAGGGGAATGAGTCCGCCGGCGAAGTCGGGCTGGGCGATGAGGGTGATGTAGGTGGTGGATCCGTAGGGCGCGCTGGTGCGGGCGGAGAAGACGTAAACGGGTCCGGAGCCATAGTCGAGCTGGAAGGCGCGGAAGTGTTCGTGGGTGAGGGTGAGCGGCGGTGCTGGAACTGGTTGCGCGGGCTTGCCGTCATGGGCGTGGAGGTTGCGAGGCGCCGCGGGTGTGCGAGCGGGCGTGGGGGAGCGTTTGGGAGTGGTTTTGGGAGGAGCAGGAGGGTTTGGCGGCGTGAGGTATTGGAGCGCGAGGGCTTCGAGCTTGCGGAGCGCGGCGGTTTTGTCGCCGGGGGTGGGCCAATCCCAGGCGTAGGAGTGGCCGGTGGTGCCGTCGGAATCGGAGATGGCGGCGATCTGGTGCATTTCCGGTGGCATGCCGGTGAGGGCATCCTGTTTGAGCTGGGTGACGGGGCTGACGGTGTGCGTATCGTAGCGCAGGATCGGGCGGCCACTGGGCGTCGCCTGGCGTGAGTTGAGCTCCTGGGCCGCGGAGCGGTGGTGGAGGATTGGTGGTCCGGACTGTGAGGCGATAGCGGGCTGGTGGAGTGTGGGGCGTCCTTCTTCGGCAGGGGTGGTGGTGGAGCTGGTGGAAGGGCCGGAGATTCTGGGGCGCTGCTCGAGTGTGGGGCGGCCGGGTTCGGCGTTGGCGCCGTCGTTGGTGGGCCCACCGGAGCTGGATGCAGCCATGCCGCCCGCGACGCCGGTGGCGGCTGGGGGCTTGTAGGCGAAGTGAGGCATGTCGGAGGAGAATTTGGCTTTGGCGGTGAGGTTGGCGGGGATTTTGAAGCCGGGGCCGGGGGGTGGATTGGGCAGGAATTTGCCGAGGCCAATCCAGTCGGAGGCGAATCGCCCGCGGGCGATCTGTTCAGCGTGGAGGACTTCGACCTGGCCAACGCCGCTGCCGTCTTTCATGAGCTCATAGAGGGTGCCGGATTGGACGGAGAGCGGAGTGGGGTCGGCGAGGTAGAGGCTGGCGGGCTGGAACTGGGAGCCGTCCCAGATGGCGACGGGCACGAGGCGGCTTCGGGAAGGTTTGTTGTAGCTGCCGAGGTACTCATATACGGCAAGGGCGCGGAGGTGGGTGGGGGAGTTGGAGGAGGATGAAGCCTGCTGCGCGGCGGCGGGCGAGATGAGGCCCGTTGTGATGAGAGCCAACCAAAGAGCGATGAGCCGGGAATGGGCAGGTCGTGACATTCTGACTTCAACTAAGAAACAATCTACTAGGAGTGTGACGTTTCCGCGCAGAGCGCGTTTGAAGGAGAGGAGATTCGATGGAGCTGAACGACAAGGTTGGCGATTTTGGGTTGCAGGATGAAGCGGGCCGTATGGTTCACCTGAAGGATTTTGCGGGCAAGCCGGTGGTGCTGTTTTTCTATCCGCGGGCGGATACGCCGGGCTGCACGATCGAGGCATGCGGGTTTCGGGATCATTTCAAGAAGCTCCAGAAGGCCGGGGTGGTGGTGCTGGGAATTTCGCGGGATACGGTGGCGGCCCAGAAGAAATTCAAAGACAAGTACGACTTGCCATACACGCTGCTGGCCGATCCGGACGAGGTGGTGTGCAACCAGTTTGGGGTGATGCGGGACAAGAACATGTATGGGAAGAAGGTGCGAGGCATCGAGCGGACGACGTTTGTGATCGGTCCGGAGGGGAAGCTCGTGAAGATCTTCGCGAAGGTGAAGCCGGAGGGGCACGCCGAGGAGGTGCTGGCGGCGCTCAAGGAGTTGCGGGGGTAGTTGCCTCCTCAGCCGGGGCTGACCGCAGGGGGGCGAGCCCAGGAGGTTTCACGACAGAGGACGGCCACGGAGGGGTTGAGGGTGGGAGTGGAGGCGCAGGCCGGACGAGGCGGGCTGTACCCTGCGATTTTTGATTTCCTGGTTATGGTTGTGTAAGTGTATTGGAATGAATATATTACAGGATGTTAGGCTTGTAAGTCATTTGGATCATATAGTTTACAGCGCTGGGTAATGCTGCGATTTTATATGATTCATGCGATTTGAGTCGTATATTCCTACGAATCCTGGAATGGGGTGAAATTTCAGTCCCCTAAGTTCAGGATAACAGTTTCAGGGTTAATTTCCGGCAAATTGGCGGGTTGTGGGCGAGCTTCCGATGGAGGCGAAGAGGTAGCGGTCGAGGAAGGCGTTGCGGAATTTTCCGGAGGGGTCGCAGTGGCGGGCGAGCTCGCGGAAGTTTTTGAGGTGGGAGTAGGCGGAGCGGATGGGGGCGGGGTCCATGGTGAAGAGCTTGCCCCAGTGGGGGAGCGCGCCATGTGGGGCGAGGGCGGCCTCGATGGCGGGGAGCAGTTGCCGGACGGCGGGCCAGTCGGGTTTCCAGGTGAAGTGGATGGCGAAGCAGGGGTGGCCGTGGCAGGGGCTGAGCCAGAGGTCGTCGGCGGCGATGGTGCGGAATTCCGAGACGTAGAGGAGCGGGGCGATGCGTGGGGCGAGGGGTTCGAGGGCACGGATGGCTTTGTAGGCGCCTTCGAGCGGGAGGAGGTATTCGGATTGGAGTTCGGCGCCGGAGCTGGGGGTGAAGTCGGTGCGGAAATGGGGCAGGCGCTGGTGCCAGGGGCCGGGTGCGTTGCCCTGGGGGGTGCAGTGGATGGGGTCGTGGCCGGGGAGGGGGTGACGATTGGAGGTGGCCAGGGTTGCTCCGTAGATTTCGGGCGCGGGGGTGGGCATGGCGAGCGCTCCCACCTTGCGCTTGAGCCAGAGCTGGGTGGCGCGGGGCTGCTGCCAGTCGGTGAAGAGGCTGACGCTGTAGGCGGCGGAGAAGATCTCGATGAGGTGGGTTTGGAGGGCGGCGAAGGGGAGATTTTCGTAGACGGTCTGGGCGATTTCAAAGGTGGGCTGGAGGTCGAGGGTGAGGCGGGCGGTGACGCCAAGTGCGCCGAGGGCGACGACGGCGCCGGGGAAGTCGGGATTGGCGCTGCGGGAGAAGCGGCGGAGCTGGCCGTCGGCGGTGACGAGTTCGATGGCGGCGACGGCGGTGGCGAGGTTGCCGTTGCGGAGGCCGGAGCCGTGGGTGGCGGTGGCGCAGGCTCCGGCGACGGAGATGTGGGGCAGGGAGGCGAGGTTGTGAAGGGCGAAGCCGCGCTGGTGCAGCCAGGGGGCGAGTTCGCCGTAGGTGAGGCCGGCTTCGAGAGTGACCTGCTGGGCGGCGGGGTCGAGTTGGATGTCGCGGAGGTGCTGGAGGGAGATTTGCGCGCCGGGGGTGTCTGCAATGCCTTGAAAGGAGTGGCGGGAGCCGAGGGCCTTGGCGTGGGTGGCGGCGGCGACCATCTGCTGCAGCTCGGGGATGGTGCGGGGCGCGAGGAGCCTGGTGGCGTGATAGCGGTAGTTGCCGGACCAGTTGGTGCGGGGTGATGGGGATGCTGGCGTGCTGGACATGGCTGTGTTCAGCGTACAACCCGGAGGGGGGTATGGGGCTTGGGGTGTTGGACCCCACTCATGCGCGATGGAGCCGCGCATGAATGGGGCACGCGGCGATATGGTCGACGCTTCGCTTCGATTCCCACGTTCTCTTCGCGGACGTGGGGCACCCGGCATTTGACCTGACAGGGAGCTGTTCGTAGGCTAAAAGCAGCTTTTCTGGAAGGATTCTGCCTATGCTCATTACCCTGCATGAACTTGAGAAGGAGCCGATTCTTTTTGACGAGTCGGTAGAGCCGGGTGTGATTGATTTTGGCGCCGAGGTGGAGCAGAAGGGCGCGATGACGGCCGAGGGACGGGCGGATTTGATTGAGGAGCACCACGGGCCGAAGCAGATTGTGCCGGATATCCGGCTGAGGGCGAAGTATGAGGGGCACTTTTCGGTGCCTTGCGCGCGGTGCCTGGAGGCGGTGGAGCATACGGTGAAGGGTGAGTTTGACCTGATTTTTCGACCGCTGGGGTTGGATGGCGGGGGCAGCGAGCACTCGATTACGGATGCGGAGACGGAAATCGGTTATTATCAAAAGGACAGTCTTTTGCTGGAAGATGTACTGCGGGAGCAGGTGCTTTTGTCCCTGCCCGCGAAGACGCTCTGCCGGGAAGACTGTAAGGGACTTTGCCCCCACTGCGGTAGCAATCTGAACAGTGAAAGCTGTAGCTGCGTGACGGCTCCTGCCGATCCGCGGTGGACAGCGCTGTCGGAGCTGAGCAGCCGGCTGAAGTCGTAGAGGTTTTTTCGCGCGCGAGCCTGCCGGAGAGGCAGGTTTTGCGCTGCCAGAGGAAAGGAAATTGCCATGCCGAATCCAAAGCGGCGCCACTCGAAGGCGCGCACATCGAAGCGTCGCGCGCACGACGCGCTGACGGCGACGGGACTCTCGGAGTGCCCGAACTGCCATGAGCCGAAGCTGCCCCACCGGGTGTGCCGGAAGTGCGGAACCTACAAGGGCCGCGATGTAGTCGAAGTGAAGGAAGCAAAGAACTAAGCCAATCCGATGCTGATCGATATCGCGCTCGACGCCATGGGTTCGGACAATGCTCCGGAGCCTGAAATCAGAGGCGCAATGCTCGCGTGCCGTCATTTGCCGGTGCGTGTGCATCTTGTTGGTCCGGAGGATGAGCTGCGGGTCCCGCTGCAGCAGGCGCTGCGTGGAGCGAAGCTGCCGGTCGAGATTGTGCATGCGAGCGAACGGATCGGGATGCACGAGAAGGCGGCGCAGACTGTTCGGACGAAGAAGGACAGCTCGATGCGTGTGGGGCTGAAGCTGGTTCGCGAGAAGAAGGTGGCGGGATTTTTTACCGCCGGGAACACGGGCGCGGCGATGGCGACGGCGAAGATGGTGCTGGGAGCGCTGCCGGGAGTGGATCGTCCGGCGCTGGCGCTGGTGGTGCCGACGATGACGACGCCGACGCTGTTGCTGGATGTGGGCGCGAACACGGACTGCAAGGCGCATAACCTGGAGCAGTTTGCCATCATGGGCGAGGCCTATTCGCGGAACGTGCTGAAGATAGCGCGGCCGAGGGTGGGCATATTGTCGGTTGGGGAAGAAGAAGGCAAGGGCAACGACCTAACGCGGGAGGCGTACCAGTTGCTGAAGGCGTTGCCGGTGCATTTTATCGGGAACGTCGAGGGTCGCGACATCTACAACGGCCAGTGTGACGTGATTGTGTGCGACGGGTTTGTGGGCAACGTTGCGCTGAAGACGTCAGAGGGATTGCTGAAGCTGGTGCGCGAGATGCTGCGGGATTCGCTGAAGAGCACGGTGACGGCGCAGGTGGGAGCGCTGCTTTCGCGGAAGGCGTTCGACGCGTTCAAGCGGAGGCTGGACCCTTCGGAGTACGGCGGAGCGCCGCTGCTGGGCGTGCGCGGCGGGTGCATTATCGGGCATGGGTCGTCGGACGAGCGGGCGATCATGAATGGGATTCGCGTTGCGGCGGAGTTTGTGAAGGCGGGCGTGAACGAGCAGGTTGAGGCGGAGCTGGCGCAGCATCCCAGGGAAACCGGCGCGATTGCGGCTGAGCCGGAAGCTTAGTTTCCCATTCCTGAGTAGAAGTGGCATTCCGCGACAGGCGATGCGCCTGCGCGATGGAGCGCGCTTGCGGGAGACGGCGAGAATCAATTGAAATGGCGCAGTTGGAATTTAGGAGCGGGCGGGACGATGCTGGTGTTTTTGTTTCCGGGGCAGAATTCGCAATCGGTGGGGATGGGGCGCGAGCTCTACGAGAATTTCGAGGTAGCGCGGCGGACGTTTGAAGAGGCGGACGAGGCGCTGGGATTTGCGGTGTCAAAGCTTTGCTTTGAGGGGCCGGAAGAGCAGTTGAAGCTGACGGAGTATCAGCAGCCGGCGATTTGCACGGTGAGCGTGGCGGCGCTGCGGGTGCTGGAAGAGCGCGGGGTGAAGCCGGATGTTGTGGCCGGGCACTCGCTGGGCGAGTATGCGGCGAATGTGGCGGCGGGTTCGCTGAAGTTTGCAGACGCGGTGCGGACGGTGCGGCATCGCGGGGCGTACATGCAGGAGGCTGTGCCGGCGGGGAAGGGCGCGATGGCGGCAGTGCTGGGGATTCCTTCAGATGCTGCGGCGGAGGCTTGCGCAGCGGCGGCGAGCGAGACGGGCGGGATTGTTTCGGCGGCGAATTTTAATTCGCCGGAGCAGACGGTGATTTCCGGAGAGGCGGCAGCGGTGGAGCGCGCGAGCGAGCTGTGCAGGGAGCGCGGCGCGAAGCGCGTGGTGCCGCTGCAGGTGAGCGCGCCATTCCACTGCGCGCTGATGCAGCCGGCGCAGGATCGGCTGGCGGAGCTGCTGCGGGCGCTGAGGTTCAGCGATGCGGAGATTCCGGTGATGGTGAACGTGGATGCCGCGGCGGTGACGGCAGGCGAGGCGCTGCGGGAGGCGCTGATCCGGCAGGTGACCGGGACGGTGCGGTGGGTGGAGTCAGTGAAGGGATTGATTGCGAAGCAGCCGGGGCATTTTGTGGAGGTGGGTCCGGGACGGGTATTGAGCGGGCTGATGCGGCAGATCGATCGGGGGCAGAGCTGCCTGAATGTGGAAGACTCGCCGAGCCTGGAGAAGACGCTGGCGGTGCTGTAGAGACGCGTGCGCGGCCGGTCTGGGGTGGAGCGCGGGGAGTTGTTGCGGGCGTGCGCACAAGCGGTTCGGCATACAGTAAAATGCAAGAGAGGCCGACGTAGCTCAGTTGGTAGAGCAGTCGATTCGTAATCGACAGGTCATCGGTTCAAGTCCGATCGTCGGCTCCATTCCCCTCCTTAAAATCAGTGAATTTTCAGCCTGGGATTTCCGGGGTGGTGCGTTGTTGCGCTTGATTCGGGCGATCCACGGGGATAGGAGCGGGCGTTGGACCGTGGCTGCGGGATTGTTGCGGGCAGCAGGGGGAAAAAGTTCGGCCTTTCTTGATGGAGAAAGGCCGTTTGATTATCTGCTGGAGTGTTTTCAGCAGGAGTGTTGTTTTAGTTTGAGCTGTTTGTGCCGGCAGCGGCAGGTACAGCTGCTTCGTTTGCGTGATGGCCGTTGTTCTGGGGCAGGATGTGTGAGTCGACGGGCGTGCCGGGCATGGCGGCGCGTCCGGAGTAGAGGTTCCAGGTGCGTTCGACATCCTCGCTGGCTTCGCGGAGCAGTTCTTCGGCGAGGTGAGGATGCGAGCGGAGGAGTGAGGTGTAGCGAGCTTCGTTGTAGATGTAGTCCTTGAGGGGCAATGAGGGCTGACGGGAGTCGAGCTGGAAGGGATTCTTGCCTTGCTCACGGAGCGCGGGGTTATATCGCATGAGGGGCCAGTAGCCGGAGTCGACCGCGGCCTTCTGATGCTGGAGGCCATCGCCCATATCGTAGCCGTGCGCGATGCAATGGCTGTAGGCGATGATGATGGCCGGTCCGTTCCATGCCTCGGCTTCCTGGAAGGCTTTGACGGTGTGGGAGTCGTTGGCGCCCATGGCGATGCGGGCGACGTAGACGGAGCCGTAGGAGACGGTTTCGAGGGCGAGGTCTTTTTTGCTGGTGGATTTGCCGCCGGAAGCAAACTTGGCGACGGCGGCGCGGGGAGTGGCTTTGGACATTTGTCCGCCGGTATTGGAGTAGACCTCGGTGTCAAGGACAAGCACTTTGACGTTGTGTCCGGTGCTGAGGACGTGATCGAGGCCGCCGAAGCCGATGTCATACGCCCAGCCGTCGCCGCCGATGATCCAGACGCTTTTTCGAACGAGGGCATCGGCGACGGCGAGGAGGTGGCGGGCGTCCGGTGAGTCGATGGCGGCGAGTTTGACTTTGAGCTGGGCCACGCGCTCACGCTGAACAGAGATGGTTTCTTCAGCGGACTGGTCCGCGTGGAGGATGGAATTGGCGAAATCTTCGCCGAGGGTGGAGGCAAGCCTGGCGAGGAGGAGTTCGGCGTAGGATTTTTGCTGGTCGATGGCGAGGCGCATGCCAAGGCCGAATTCGGCGTTGTCCTCGAACAGC
>CAZWSD010000042.1:0-13941 GCA_964636535.1 uncultured Acidobacterium sp.
ATTGCGGTACTGCCAAACCCCATTTTGTTCCTGCGCCAGATACAAATGCGTGTGCCCGCCAGAAACCACCAGTGCCAGCACCGCCTGCCCCGCCCGATCTACTCCATCTCCGGGTGCCCCATACAAGCCCGCAGTTGGCTTGTGTGGGATTTGCGGTGAAGCCGCGCTCGCCCGTGCGGCCAGCACCCCGGCTTGTTCCAGCAGAACCGCGTGAATATGCCCCTCCAGGTGATTCACCGCAATCAACGGCTTCCCCAGCCCAAACGCCAGCGCCTTGGCATAGCTCACGCCCACCAGCAGAGCCCCCGGCAATCCCGGCCCTTCCGTCACCGCCACCGCGTCCAGGTCCCCAAACCCCACGCCTGCCTCGGCCATCGCCGCTTCCACCACCGGAACCATCGCCCGCAAATGCTCCCGCGAAGCCAATTCCGGAACCACCCCGCCGTACGGCGCATGCAGCGCAATCTGCGACGCCACCACGTTTGACAGCGTCTCCCGTCCGCCGCGCACCACCGCCGCCGCCGTCTCGTCGCACGAGCTCTCGATCCCCAGAATCAATCCCCGCGTCAATCCCTGCGGCACGCCACCGCGGCCTTGCTTCGCTTCCGTCACATTCTTCCTCATCTCTCATTCTATTGACCCTGCCCGTCTCCGGTGCATCATGATGAGTAGAGCCAGTCCGCATGTCCACGCCCGACGCCATCCCGCCATCCCCCGCCTTCCGCGCCGCAGACCACATCGTCTGCCGGCTCCGCGACCTCGGCTACCAGGCCTACTTTGCCGGAGGATGCGTCCGCGATCTTCTCCTCGGCCTCACTCCCAAGGACTACGACGTCACCACCGACGCCCGCCCCTCCATCGTCCTCGACCTCTTCCCGCAAACCTTCGCCGTCGGAGCCCACTTCGGCGTCGTCCTCGTCCGCCAGACCATCGACGACCAGTCCATCCTCACCGAGGTCGCCACCTTCCGCAGCGACGGCGCATACCTCGACGGCCGCCACCCCTCCGAAGTCACCTTCTCCGACCACCCCGAACAAGACGTCCTCCGCCGGGATTTCACCATCAACGGCATGCTCCTCGATCCCCTCAAGCTCCCGCCCGATTGGCCCATCCCACCCGAAGCCCTCAACAACGCCCTCCACGACTACGTCCAGGGTCGCGAAGATCTTCGCGCCGGCATCATCCGCGCCATCGGCGACCCCATCCTCCGCTTCACCGAGGACAAGCTGCGCATGCTCCGCGCCGTCCGCTTCGCCGCCCGCTTCGGCTACACCCTCCACCCCGAAACCGCCGCTGCCATCCGCAGCCTCGCGCCCGCCATCTCCCAGGTCAGTCGCGAGCGCGTCCGCGACGAGCTCACCCGAATGCTCACCGAGGGCCACGCCCGCCGCGCCTTTGAGCTCCTCGACCAAAGCCGCCTACTCCCCGAAGTCCTCCCCGAAGTTGACCGCCTCCACGGCGTCGAGCAGCCACCGCAATACCACCCCGAGGGCGACGTCTGGGTCCACACCCTCCTCTTACTCGAAAAACTTCCCGCCAACTGCTCCCCCACGCTCGCCTGGGGCGCGCTGCTCCACGACATTGGCAAACCCTCCACCTTCCAGCGCGCGCCCGACCGCATCCGCTTCAACGGCCACGTCGAAGTCGGCGTCAAAATCGCCGCCGAAATCTGCCGCCGCCTCCGCTTCTCCAATGACGAAACCGACCAGATCCTCGCCCTGGTCGACAACCACATGCGCTTCGCCGCCGTAAAAGATATGCGCGAGTCCACCCTCAAGCGCTTCTTCCGCCTGCCCCAATTCGACGAGCACCTCGCCCTCCACCGCCTCGACTGCCTCTCCAGCCACGGCGACCTCACCCTCTACCACTACGCCCGCAACCGCCTCGCCGAGCTGCCGCCCGAAGCCGTCCGCCCCCAGCCCCTGCTCACCGGCCGCGACCTCATCTCCGCCGGATACCAGCCCGGCCCCCGCTTCAAAAAACTCCTCGCACTCGCCGAAGACGCCCAGCTCGAAGGCCGCATCCACACCCTCCAGCAAGCCCTCGACCTCATCCGCTCGGCCGAATCCACGCAACCCGCACCGTAGATCCCCAAAAACAGACAAGGAAGCGCATCGCGCCTCCTCGCCCTCACTGCCGGTTCTTACAATGGTTGTCAGTGGCTGTCGCCGTCATGGTCCACATCGCCGGCGGACATCTGCTGTCCGCGCTGGCTGATGCTCGCCGTGTCCGGCTTCAGAGTCGTCTGCGGCGTCTGGCTCGCAGACGCCGCCTGGCTCGTCGCTGTCACTTCCGAAACCATCGTGGCTGCGGAAACGGGTGCAATCATAAGCTCACCTCCTGCCCCTTACATCGGAATCATCCGCAAACCCTTGAGTCAAAACACCCTACATGTCGCAATCGTCATTTATGACATTCTTTTTGCGACACCACCACGAGGAGCGGCCACCCCCCCTCGCCACCCCTCCCGCCAGACCCCGGTCGCCTGCTCACCCAGCGCCCCTTACAATAGTGGGTTATGGCTTCCAGCCCGTTCGTACAGATCGATCTCGCTCCCAAACGCCCCGCGCAGAAACCCGAGTGGCTCAAGGCCCGCGCCCCCATGGGCGAAAACTACCACGACCTCAAATCCCTCGCCCGCCGCCTCAATCTCCACACCGTCTGCGAGTCCGCCCACTGCCCCAACATCGGCGAGTGCTGGCATCACCGCACCGCCACCTTCATGATGCTCGGCAACCTCTGCACACGCCGCTGCGGCTTCTGCGCCGTACCCAAGGGCCGCCCCGAACCCATCGACTTCGACGAGCCCCGCCGCGTCGCTGAAGCCGTCGCCATGCTCGACCTCAAATTCGCCGTCATCACCAGCGTCGACCGCGACGACGATATCCTCGGCGGAGCACGCGCCTTCGCCATGGTCATCCAGGAGATCCGCAAACAGGCCCCAGGCTGCCAGGTCGAAGTCCTCATCCCCGACTTCCAGGGCAACGAAGACGCCATCAAAATCGTCGTCGACGCCCACCCCGAAATCCTCAACCACAACACCGAATCCGTTCCCCGCCTTTATCGCGCCGTCCGCTCCGGCTCCCGTTACGAGCGCACCCTCCGCCTCCTCGAATTCTCCAAGAAGACAGACCCCACCCTCGTCACCAAGTCCGGTGTCATGGTCGGTCTCGGCGAAGAAATGCATGAGCTCCTCGACGTCTACCGCGACCTCGCACGCGTCGGCACCGATGTCCTCACCATCGGTCAGTACCTTCGCCCGTCGAAAGACCACTTGCCCATGGCCCGCTACTACACCCCCGAAGAATTCGCCTTCATGAAGGAAGAAGCCCTCCGCATGGGCTTCCGCCACGTCGAAAGCGGCCCGCTCGTCCGCTCCTCCTACCACGCGCACGAACAGGCAGATTCCGCCCAGATCGACTCACCCTCGGTCAGAACCGTCTAAGCTCGGGAGCAGACCCTAAGTGACCCCAGAGCCATTCCACTCGCCCCGCATCGGCTTTTTCGGCGGCACCTTTGACCCTCCCCACAACGGCCACGTAGCCCTCGCACGCCTCGCCCTCCAGACCCTCGACCTCGACAAGGTCCTCGTCGCTCCCGTCGGCCTCCAGCCCCTCAAACTCGGCCAGCACCCCACACCCTATCGCGACCGCCTCGCCATGACGCGCCTCGCCCTCGCCGGCCATCCCGACCTCGAGATCTCCGACGCCGACGCGCCACGCCCCGACGCCCAGCCCAACTACATGCTCGACACCCTCCACCGCCTCCGCGCCGCCTTCCCGCCTCACGCCCGGCTCTACGTCATCTGCGGCGCCGACGCTTTCCTCAACATCGCCCTCTGGCACCGCGCCTCTGACCTCCTCATCGAGTTCCCCTTCATCATCGGCGCGCGCCCCGGCTTCGACCTCGGACGCATCGCTAATGCCCTGCCTGACGACATCTCCGTCGCCTCCGCCGACCACCCCGACCCAAAACTCCTCGCCCTCGGCCTCCGCGACCAGCTCCACCGCCGATCAACCCTCTACCTCCTGCCCGAACTCCAGCACGACGTCTCAGCCTCCGAACTCCGCCACGCGCTCCGCTCCGGCGAACTAAACCCCGCGCTTCTGCCGCCCGCCGTCCTCGCCTACATCCGCCAACACCACCTTTACCGCAACGGCACCCCCTGATTCCACCAGGCCCGCCCCCACCAAATTGCTCTACCATACCCGCAAGGAGACTGAATCCCCACAATGCCCACCAACCAAACCCGCCAGATGGTCCTCGCCGCCGCCGCTGCCTGTGAAGACAAAAAAGGTCAGGACACTCGGGTCCTCGAGCTCGACGCCGCAGACTCCGGCTTCACCGACTTCTTCCTCATCACCAGCGCCGCCAACGAACGCCAGGCCGTCGCCATCGCCGACGAAATCGAACTCCAGCTCAAACGCAAATTCGGCATCTACCCCAACTCCGTCGAAGGCCGCCGCCTGGGCGAGTGGATCCTGCTCGACTACGTCGACTTCGTCGTCCACGTATTCCTCGCCGAACGCCGCGCCTTCTATGACATCGAACGCCTCCGCAAATCCGCCCGCACCGTCGACCTCGACGACCTCAAGCGCGCCCTGACCGAAAAAACTCTCGCCGCCCGCAAAAGAGCAGCGGCAAAGCCCGCCGCCAAAAAAACCGCGCCCGCAAAGAAATTCGCGCCCAAGAAACCCCCGGTTAAAAAGACTCCGGCCAGAAAAACAACAACAACAAAATCTCCGGCTAAGAAAGCAACCAAATCCGTTACAAAATCCCCTGCCACAAAAAAGGCGGCGGCAAAGAAGTCTCCTCGCCGCAAATAACAGAGGGCGATCCACCTTTCGGTCTTTGAGACCTGCACGTACTGCTTGGGCTGCGACATCCGGCCGTATTACTCCCACCTGGTTTTAGCTGCACGCCCTTGGCTCGAATTACTCTGGAATCAACCGCATGCTTCACAATCTGCCCCACCGCCGCGCGATCCTCCTTGCCCTGCTCTTCGCGCCAGGCGCCCCACATCGCGCAGCAATGTGGGTTCGTCACCGCATAGTCCGGCATTGCACCCTCCTGTGCGCTCTCCTTGTCGCGCTCCCGGCCTGCGCGGCGCAGCCCAAATCTGCCCAACCCGCCATGCCCAGGCGGCCTCTGGCTCTCCTCCAGCTCGGCGCCCGTCGCAACGGACTCACCGCCCCCGGCCAGCTTCCCTGGCACATTCAGGTCTCCTACCAAACCTACAATCTCAACGGCCGCCGCAAAACCACCGGTACATTTCAGGAGTGGTGGGGCGCGCCCGACCAATATCACATCTCCTTTGACCGCAAAGGCTACCACCTCGAGGCATGGGTCACACCCCACGGCAGCTTCGCCATCGGCAACCCCAACCTCCCCATGCCGGAACGCCTCGTCTATCACTGGATCGTCGCGCCCATCCCCCAGCATCCTCACCTTGCCGGCGCCAGCCTCCGCTACCGCGTACGCCTCATCGGCCCCCACCAGTTCCCCTGCGTCCAGATCACCTCCCGCAAACCCACCCGTGCCAGCCTCCCGCCGCAATATCCCACCTACTGCTTCGAGTCCAACCACCCCATGCTCCGCATCGTCAACACTCGAATCTCAGAAATTGTCACCATCATCGCCGTCGGCGAACTCCGCGGCCAGTATCTTCCCCAGCGCTTGACCGCTACCCTCGGCGGCCTGCCCATCCTCAGGGCCACACTCCAACAAGGCCAGTCCTACACTCGCATTGACCCCTCATACTTCACACCTCCCGCAAATGCTAAGCCCGCGCCGAGGCCCTCCACCGCCATCCTCTATCTCACCGCACTGGAAGCCGCCACCCATCTCATCCCCTCCAGCATTCGCCACAATCAATACTGGACCCTGCTCCACCAGAGCCAGGCTTACGTCATGCTCGCCGCATCCATCGGCGCCACCGGCCGCATCAAATCGCTTCGCATCCTCACTCCCACTGACCCCGAACTCATCTCCTCCATCTATCAATCGATCTCGAACTTCCGCTACCGCCCATTCCTCCTCAATGGGGCGCCCGCCGACGTCCGCACCCAGATCATCCTCGACTTCCGCGTTCCCCTGCCGCACTAGCCCTTGTCCACCCAGCGCTTCGCGCTAGGCATCGCCCTCCTGGTGCGCTAGCATGTTCGCATCGCTGACATTCGCACACCCCATCTCGACTGCACGCACACCATGACTCGCCAGACCACACTCCGCATCCTGCTCCTTCTTCTCCTTGCCGCCACCGCCTCTGCCGCCCAGCCCGACAAACCCGCATCTCCTCTGCCCAAAAACCCCGCCGCCCTGCTCGCCCTCGCCGCCCAGCGCAACGGACTCTCCGGTCCCAACCTCAAACCCTGGCACATCCAAGCCACCTACCAGCTCTACGACGCCAAGGGAAACCCCACGGAAAAAGGCACCTTCGAAGAATGGTGGGCCGCGCCGGACCAGTACAAACTCACCTTCGACGATCCCGGAGGCGCGTCAACACTTTACGTAACGCCTAAAGGAACCTACCTGGCAGGTGCGCATGAATTGCAGCATTCTGAATTTCTACTGCTCAGCTGGCTGTTCAATCCGATACCAACCCGTCGGAACCTCAGGGCAACCAAACTAGTCCGGGAGATGCAGAAATACGGCAAATTGAAGTTTGACTGCGTTAACGCGATCCCGCAGCCCCGCGGCGGGGTCACCACGGGAGTGTCCCGCCTCTACTGTCTATCGGCGAACAACCCTGTGCTGCGCTTTGTAGCAGACCAGGCTGGAGTAGGGATTCTTTACCAATCGATTGCTCGAATCGAAGGTCATTACCTCGGCAGTGATTTGCTCATCAGTGAAAACGGCGTCCCGGTCATCAAGTCGCACCTTGTATCCGGCGAGGTGCTCACTCGGCCCGCTAATTCATTTTTTGCGCTTCCGGCATCAGCCACGGGGCACCTGCAGCCTACGCTAATCAACGCTGATGGATCGTCTGGACTTGTCATCGGTCATAAAATCAGCGGAAGGGCTCCGAATTACCCGTCGGCTGCCAAGTTCGAAGATCAACAGGGCACAGTCTCACTCGAAGGGTTGATCGGGATAGACGGCAGGCTACACCACCTTCGGGTTATTTCCTCACCTTCTATCTCGCTGAGTCGATCAGCCATGGCCGCGGTGAAAACTTGGCGCTACGCTCCGTATAAACTTGCGGGAGTTCCTGTGAACGTAGAAACAATCATCAACATCGTTTACACGCTCGACCGAGGAATGTAATCCGTGTCCAACAACCTCACCAACCTCACCACGGAAGCCCCCCATCCCGCCAGCGAGCACCTCGACGAGCTCTCCACGAACGCCCTCGTCGAGCTCTTCCACGCAGCCGACCGCGAAGCCCTCGACGCCGTCCAGCGCATCCTCCCGCAAATTGCCACCGCCGTTGATACACTTTTCAACCGCATGGCCGCCGGCGGACGCCTCTTCTACTCCGGCGCAGGAACCTCCGGCCGCCTCGGCGTCCTCGACGCCTCCGAGTGCCCGCCCACCTACAACACATCTCCTGAGATGGTGCAGGCCGTCATCGCCGGCGGAGACACCGCCCTCCGCACCGCCGTTGAAGGCGCCGAGGACCACCCCGAGCTCGGCGCAAACGATCTCATTGCCCGCGGCTTCTCCGCGCAGGACACCCTCGTCGCCATCGCCGCCAGCGGCCGTACCCCCTACGTCCTCGGCGCAATCGACTACGCGCGCTCCCTCGGCGCATTCACCATCGGCCTCAGTTGCGTCGCCGACTCCCCAGTCGCCAGCTCCGCCGACCTCGCCCTCACGCCCGTCACCGGTCCGGAAATCATCACCGGCTCCACCCGCATGAAGGCCGGCACCGCCACCAAGCTCGTCCTCAACATGCTCTCCACCGGCGTCATGGTGCGCCTCGGCTACGTCTACGGCAACCTCATGGTCAATCTGCAGCCAACCAATGCCAAGCTCCGCGACCGCGCCGCCCGCATCATCGCCACCCTCACCGGCCTCGACACCCCCGCCGCCTCAGCCCTGTTTGAAAACGCCGGCTCCGTTCGCGTCGCCATTCTCATGCAGCGCCTCGCCCTCGACCGCGCCGCCGCCTCAGCCCGGCTCAAAGCCTCCCACGGAAATCTCCGCGCCGCCCTTGGCGACATCACCGAGACTTAGCACAATTACAGTTACGTATATGTCTGATCCAGGCTCGGGCAGGCCACGGCTGTTCAGAACCGAACCCGGTTGAAGCTATACACCATGCCGACGCTGGAAAGTAGAAAAGGGATGTCCCATCTGGCCAATGCGCTCCGTCGGAGCTCAGCGGCCAAGGATGTTTATTGCCGCTTGCGCCTGCCGGCTCTCTTACTTGCTCACATCGAGATAAACAATGGCTGTATGCGACGATGAACCGCTGGTTGCCGTCACTGTTACCAGTGACGCTCCAGGTGCTGTGTAGGGCGGCGTCGACCCGCAGCCAACTACGCCGGAGATCACGGCTCCTGCGACCAGTAACATCAGCAACACTCGGTATTTCGCCGTCAGTCTCTTGCGCTGCCAGAACAGCAAGCCACCCAAAAGCAGCCCGGGAAGCCAGAAGATGCCTGCCAGCATCACCCCGTCGGGCTCAGTGCGATGAATCATCGCAACCGTGCCGGTATTCGGACCTTTGGTGGTGATTGTCATCTGGTCTGTCTGCTTTGTGTTCGAGCCGTCGGCCGTCAGCGACGCGGGCGAGAACGTGCACTGCGAGTTCGCCGGCAGCCCGCTGCAGGTGAACTGCACCGAACCCGTGAATCCGCCCACCGGGTCAAGACTGATGGTCACATCTCCGGTCTGTCCCTCTTTCAATGTCAAGGTGTTCACATTCGTCGTCAGCCCAAAGTCCGGCGCCGTCACAATCTGTGCCAGCGGAGCTGAGGTCGATTCATCAAAGTTCACATTGCCCTGATAGACAGCCGTGATCTGATGCAGCCCGGCGGTGAGGCTGCTGGTTGTGTACGTGGCGGTCCCTGCGCCGTTCAGCGGTCCCGAGCCCAGTACCGCCGGGCCGTCCAGGAACTCGACCGACCCAGTCGGCGTACCGGTCGTTGCGCTCGTAACTGTAGCCGTGAAGGTTACACCCGCGTTCAGATTGGTGTTCGATGTCGAACTTGCCAGAGAAACCGCGCTACCGGCCTGCGAGACCACCAGGGTGCCATCTGAAGTCGTCACCGTGTAGTCGCTCAGATCCGTACCCGTCACCCTGGGCACAATCGGATACGCACCGGCACTTGATGTTGCCGTCGCAGCGGTCGTAAAGCTCTCGGGAAAGGTATTGCCATTCACCGCGCCCGTCACCGCACCCGTAAACGCCGGGTTCGCCGTCCCGTAAGCCTTCGTCGCGTTGTTCGCGGTGACCTTCAGTGGCGCAGGATTGACTACCAGCGTGTTGCTCGCCGTGACAGCGTCGTAATCCGTATCCGCAGCCAGCCTGGCAACGATGCTATATGGGCCGCCGGAAACGGACAGGCTCGCCGTCGGATACGACGCCGTGCACGTCAGCGGACTGCTGGTGCCCGTGCAGTTTCCGGCAACCGCCGTGCCGCCATTCACTGTGAAGGTGACTGCCCCGGTCGGCGCCGTTGTTCCCGTGTAGGCCACGGCTGCCGACAGCGTGGTCGCTGCAGTCCCATACACCGTTGACGCAGGCTCGACCTGTACTGTTGCGTTCAGTTGCAAGCCTGTTTCGCTAAATGTGGCGCTGGTTGCTCCTGACACGGCAGCCATTCCGGCCAGCACTCCACCCTGCGTCGGCGTGGCCGTGGTGCTGGCCTGGCCGTTGCTATCAGTGGAAACAGTCGCTGGATTGAACCCCAGCCCGGTTCCGCTGAAGGTTACCGTTGCTCCCGGCACCGCGATGCCGCTGCTGTCCAGAACCGTAACCCCGATGGGATTGCTAAACGCCGTTCCGATCACCGCGCTCTGCCCACCACCGCTTGTTGTGGCAATGCTGGCCGCCGTACCGGCGATCTGCTCGGTCATCGAACCGCTCGATGAGGCATAGCTCGCATCGCCGGAGTAGATTGCGTCGATGGTATGCGTGCCTTCCGCCAGGCTGCTGGTGGAGTAAGTGGCCTGGTAGACACCGCCGCTATCCTGCACCGTCACCGGCGTGCCCAGAGCAGTGGCTCCGTCATAGAACTGCACCGTTCCGGTCAGGGTGCTCGATGTCGCCACCGGCGCCACCGTCGCGGTAAACGTGATGCTGCTGCCCACGTTCTGCGGATTCACATCTGCCACTACGGAAGTGGACGTGCCAACAGGTTCGACGAGGAAGTGATAGGCCGCCAGATTGCTGATCTCCGGTGAATTTCCAGTCCCGTTTCCCGCATTGTTCTGCCCTCCTTCATTGCCGTAGGCGGCATAGTAGTAGAGCGTGTGCAGCCCCAGGATCTGCTGGCCAGGTGCGATGGTGAAGCTGGCCGGATTACTGCCTGTCGTGCTGGTCGGCGCCGTCTCACTCCACGGCCCGCCGTCCACCGAGTAATACAGAGCCGTGGGTGGAGGATCAGTGGCTGTGAGGCCACTGTAAATGATGTTCGTGCTGTAATCGCTCGTCGCCTGCACCGTGAAGCTGGGCTGGGTGTTCATCGTCTGGAAGACGTTGTTCGACGTCCCCGTCGTCAGCGAGTCCGATACCCCTGCGACCGTCATCGTGATCGGTACCGGCTGGACATTGTCCGCGTCGATCACCGTCACGGTGGTGCTGTACGGATTCGGAACATAGACCTTGTTCGTGACCGGGTTCACCGCCAGGGCGTTTGGCTCCGTGCCCGCGTTGACCGTAGATGTACTGTTGGTTGCCCCGTCGATCACCGTCACTGTACCGCTGGTCCGATTCACGACATAGACCTGGTCCGTGACCGGATTCAACGCCACGTGAAGCGGACTCGAACCCACACTGACCGTGCTGGTCGCATTCGTTGCCCCGTTAATCACCGTCACCGTGTTGCTGTTCGCATTTGCTACATAGACTTTGTCCGTGACCGGATTCAACGCCACGGCAACCGGACTCGTCCCCACGCTGACCGTGCTGGTGCTGTTGGTGGCGCCGTCGATCACCGTCACATCATTGCTGCTTTCATTCGCGACATAGACCTGATCTGTCACCGGGTTCACCGCCACGGCAACCGGATTCGATCCCACGTTAACCGTGCTGGTGCTGTTGGTGGCGCCGTCGATCACCGTCACATTATTGCTGCTTTCATTCGCGACATAGACCTTGTCCGTCACCGGGTTCACCGCCACGGCAACCGGGTCCGACCCTGCGCTGACCGTGCTGGTGCTGTTGGTGGCGCCGTCGATCACCGTTACGTTACTGCCGCTGTAATTCGCGACATAGACCTTGTCCGTCACCGGGTTCACCGCCACGGCAGCCGGATCCGACCCTACGCTGACCGTACTCGTGCTGTTGGTGACCCCGTCGATCACCGTCACCGTACCGTTAGTCAAATGCGCGACATAAACCTTGTCCGTTACGGGGTCCGCGGCAACGGCTGCCGGCAAAGATCCCACGTTAACCGTGCTGGTGCTGTTGGTGGCGCCGTCGATCACCGTTACGCTGCCGCTGCCGTAATTCGCGACATAGACCTTGTCCGTCACCGGGTTCATCCCGACGGCACGAGGCTGCGTCCCCGCCGTGACCGTTGCAGTGATTGTGTCCGTGGCCCCGTCGATCACCGTCACGTTATTGCTTACTTGATTCGCGACACAGACCTGGTCTGTTACCGGATTCACCGCCACGGCAACCGGATTCGTCCCCACCGTAACAGTGCTGATGGCGTCCGTGGCCCCGTCGATCACCGTCAAATTATTGCTGCTTTCATTCGCGACATAGATCTTGTTCGTTACCGGGTCCGCAGCTAGAGCTCCTGGCGAAGATCCTACGTTAACCGTGCTGGTGGCATCCGCGGCCCCGTCGATCACCGTCACCGTGTTGCTGTCGTAGTTCGCGACATAGATCTGATCCGTCACCGGGTTCACCGCCACAGCGTATGGAGCCGTGCCCGTGTTGACCGTAGAGGTGTTGTTGGTCGACCCGTCGATCACCGTTACCGTGTTGCTGCCGTAGTTCGCGACATAGATCTGATCCGTCACCGGGTTCACCGCCAACGCAATCGGATTGGTACCCACCGTAACCGTGTTGGTGGCATTCGTGGCCCCGTCGATTACCGAGACACTCTGGCCAAGGATATTCGCGACATAGACCATGTCCGTCACCGGGTTCACTGCCACGGCATGCGGACTCGCGCCCACCGTAACCGTCGCAGCAACTGTATCCGTCGCTCCGTCGATCACCGTTACCGTGTTGCTAGCGGAATTCGCGACATAGACCATGTCCGTCACCGGGTTCACTGCCACGGCGTACGGATGCGAGCCCACCGCAACCGTGCTGGTCGTATTCGTGGCCCGATCGATCACCGTCACCGTACCGCTTGCGGCGTTATTCGCGACATAAACCTTGTCCGTCACCGGATTCACTGCCTCGGCATACGGACTGTTGCCCACCGTGACCGTACCCGCCACACTTTGGCAGTAGGCGGGACTCGAAGTACCCGCCGCCAGCATCAGTCCAAGACAAACAGAGAGAAATAACCACCAGCCCGTACGACCGCGTAGACCCGCCATCAGTAGCCCTCCCGACCACCACAGGGAATAGCTGTCGCATGCACGGTGACAGCTCTCAAACTGCAATTGACTTTCAACCCGTATAATGCGCTGTGGCCGCGCGGCTTGCGCGGATGGGCTGCGTGAACATCGGCGGCTTCTTGAAGAATTTGAAGCCAGTAATCAGTCACATACCAGGCTCGCGGATACGGTTCACGCGCCTGAGGCCCTACAGGCACTTAACAAATAGGCAGTTACTGAATTTATATGCCCGGGCCAATGACGTCAATAAGGATTGCCCTGGTGGAAACGTCTTTATGGAGCCTGAGCTCCAACGGGCCGTGAAGGATCGGGTGGATGCCCGGTATGCAGAAGCCGCGAGAACGAAATGGAAGAGTCCTGCGGAGTTCACACGCAGTACAGGTCGGCCAGCATAGCCTCGTCACAGCGCGTCGCATTCAAGATCAAGGGAAATGATTACCGGCTGGTTGTGGCGATCAATTGCCAGTACCAAGCGCTTCCGATCAAGTGGCTTGAAACGCGGAAGTGGTATCGCCGATCTGTTGCCGAACCGGTGAACTCATCGCGAGATGCCGCATAACTACAGGGGATTCGATGACTTATCCACGTCCCGATCCGCGATGATGGTCGTAAATGAATCCGGCTTCCAGAATATCCTTGCCTGCGGCAGCCGATCCGGTTGTCGCGACGAATCATGGAACAGTTGCAGCAGAAGGTAGAAGCAAAGGATCGAGTGATTGCGGCGGAAGATCAGGCACTTGCCGCCGCAGAGGCGATCATCCGGCAACTGGAGGAAGCGCTTCGCCCGGAGCGCATCCACAAAGTACGCAGGCAGAGCGAAAAGCTCACCGATCTACAGTTGAACCTTCTCGATCACGAGCCGGCGGTATCGGGCGAAGAGATTGAATCGAGAGCTGCCGTCGGCTCAACATCCCCATCTGAAGACACCTTGGCGATGTCCTTCCCGGCCCGGCCGATCGCTCCAGGCGCTGGCAGGCCTCACCCCTGCTGTCTGCGCCGCCGGTCCCGAATGGGAAGAGCAGACAGCATAAGCCACTAATTCCAAATACATTGTGCAACATGATCACTACGACGGCGTTCAATTGCAGAACCGCAAAGCAGGTAGCAAACAGTGGCCGATGCCGCCACTATTTGCTACTCATGTCAGTCACTCGCCCGGCTCGCGGTATGCCAGGTTTTCGAACCGCGTGCACTTGTCCAGGTAAGCCAGATGCACGGTTCCCGTCGGCCCGTTGCGCTGCTTCGCGA
>CAZWSD010000043.1:0-13825 GCA_964636535.1 uncultured Acidobacterium sp.
AGCGAAATCCACTGCGAGCCAAATTGCAGCCAATGGAAGTTCTCGACCTGCAGCGTAGAATTCTCTAGCATTCCCACAAAAGCCGCAACCGACAAAACGAGAGAAATGCTGAGCGCGCCGATAGCTGCCGTGGCGGCAAGCTTGCGCCGCCCCTGCTTCAACATTGCGATAAATCCGGCGGCCAGTACAGGGATCGCCGGAATGAGCCACAGGATTCTAATCAAGGCATCCACTCCGCTCGTACAAAAATGGCATGCGCTATCCCTTCAACTCCGTGATCTTGGTTACATCAGACGACTCTACGTGGCGATAGATTGCGAGAATCAAGGCCAGGCCAACCGCCGCCTCGGCCGCCGCCACGCCAATCGAAAACAGCACAAACATAATTCCCGTCAGCGAGTGGAAAGGCGACGCTGCGGCCATTGCGCCATACCGCCAGAACGCAATGAAATTCAGATTCGCAGCGCCCAGCATCAGCTCAATACCAGCCAGCACCAGAATCGCGCTTCTTCGCGAAAGCGCTCCGGCCAGCCCCACGCAAAACAGGAAAGCCGCCACAATCAGGCATGCAGACAGAGGGTTCATCGCGTCTGGGCTCCTTCCCCCGTTTCAGGCTTCTCGCGCCACGCCAGGATCACCGCGCCAATCAGCGCCGCAGTCAGCAGCAGAGCGATCACTTCCAGTGGGAGCACATATTGTTGCAGCAGCGCCACGCCGATTTCCTGCACCCGGTTCGAAGGAACCACGGCTGCCGTCGCTATACGGCCCACACCACTCGTCAGCACCGCATCAGTCAGCACCGCAAACACCGCCAGCGCAATCACCGTTCCGGAAATCGCCGACCGCGGCCCTTGCCGCATCGAAACCTCGCTGCCGCGCGTCAGCAGAATCGCAAACACAATCAGGATCGCCACCGCGCCCACATACACCAGCAACTGCGCCAACCCTACAAATTCCGCGCCCAGGTTCAGGAAGATACAGCCCAGTCCGGTGAATGCCACCACCAGCGCCAGTGCGCAATGAATCAGCCGTGGCAAGCTCATCGCCGCCACTGCGGCAGAAAGCGTAAGCAGGGCCAGTAGAATGAATGGCACTGTCATAGTTACCCCTCCTCCGCGTAGCGATACACGCGTTGTCCTATCTTCTTACCCTGTTGCAGGCCGCGCGCCAGCACCACATACGGCACAGCGACAATTGCCGCGCAAATCACCCATCGCAGCACAGCCCACGGCACCCCGTCCGGCAGAAAACGCCACACGCCGGCGCACACAATGTCCACGAGCGCCATCGGCAGCATGAGCTTCCACGCAAAGTTCATCAGCTGATCCATTCTGAGGCGCGGTAGTGTGCCCCGCACCCAGATGAACACGCAGATCATCGCCATCAGCTTCGCGAAGAACCAGATCCACGAAGGGATCACCGCCAGGAAGCTCAGCGGCGCCGACCATCCGCCCAGAAACAACGTGATCCCCAACCCGCTCACGGCGAAGATTTCCAGGTACTCGGCCAAGAAGAACAGCGCAAACTTGAAGCCCGAATACTCAACAAAATACCCGGCAATAATCTCCGACTCGCCCTCCGGCAGGTCGAACGGGCAGCGATTGGTCTCCGCCGCCCCCGCCGTCATAAACAGCAGAAAACCCGCCAGCCCCCACGGTGTAAACACATACCAATGCGGAAAAATCCCTGAGTAACTCGCCTGCTCCAGCACGATCTTTTCCGGAGCAAGCGTCCCGGCGATCATGACTACCGCAATCGACGACAGGATCAGCGGAACTTCGTAGCTGATCATCTGGGCAATCGCGCGCATCGCGCCCAGCAGCGAATACTTGTTGCGGCTGGACCAGCCTGCCATGAAAACTGCCAGCTCCGTCGCTGACCCGATCGCGAAGAAAAATAGCAGCCCCGCATCCAGGTGCACGGCCGTCATATTCCGCCCTACCGGCAACACCGCGTAGGCCAGAAACGCCGTGGAAACGATCACGAGCGGAGCCAGGTAATGCACCACCCCATCGGCTGTGTGCGGCACGATGTCTTCCTTCGTCAGCGACTTCAGCGCATCGGCAATCGGCTGCAGCAAACCATACGGCCCCACGCGGTTCGGTCCGTAGCGGTTCTGCATTCTGCCCAGCCCCTTGCGTTCCAGCACCGTCGTCAGCGCGAACAATCCCGGAAATACTGCCAGGATCGGCACTACGATCAGCAGCGCTTGCACGAGCCACTGCAGTGGGGGCGGCGTATGTGTAACCGCCCAGTGATCAAATGTCACGAAGATTTGATCCACCCGCCCGGCAAGACCTGTCGCCATCGCAAAGCACCTGTTCATTTGGCAGAAGGTTCCTTTCCGGCAGTCTCGTTGCCCGCCTTCGCTGCTGCTGCGGCCTTCGCTGCTGCTGCCGCGTTTGCCGCCGCCGCAGCAGCCTTGGCCTGCGCCTGCTTGAGCTCTTCGCCTCGCCGCCCGTCGGTCTCCGCCGCTTCCACGGGATGAATCTTCTGGTAATACTCGTTCGGCTTGGCCAACTCTTTCTTCGTCCACAGCAGCCCGCCAAACCGGTCGTCCGTGCTCAATTCAAATTCCTTGTCCATGCGAATCGCGTCAAACGGGCACACTTCCACGCAAATCTGGCAGCTCATGCAGACCGAGACATCAATATTGAAGACCTTCGGATAAAATTGCTGCTTACCCACAAAGTCCGACTTCTTGTCCGCGCTCTTTTCAATATGAATGCATCGGGGCGGACACTCCTTCTCGCAAATCTGGCAGGAAACGCACCGCAGTCCCGCCTCAGGATCGTCTCCGTCATACAGCAAGAATGGAAAGCTCCGCGCCGCCTCTGGCAGAGGATTTCGCTCCTCTGGATACTGCACTGTCACCAGGCGATCCTTATCTACATAGCTGCCCACAAAATTGCGCGCAGTCTCAAACAGACCCTTCACGATGCCTTCGCCCAGCATTAGCGGTCCACCTCGCCCATCACAATATCCACGCTGCCCAACGTCACCACCACATCGGCCACGCTCTGCCCCAGGCACATGTCTTCCAAAATCGTCAGGCTAATCAGGCATGGCGAACGCACGCGGTACCGGTACGGGTTCAGCGTCCCGTCGCTGATCAGGTAAAAGCCCAACTCGCCCTTCGGCGACTCAATCCGTCCGTAAGCCTCGCCCGCCTTGGGACGCAGTCCGCGCAGCTTCGTCTTGGCATCCTGAATCGGACCCTCGGGAATATCCCTGAGCGCCTGCTCCAGAATCGCAATCGACTCCCGCATCTCGAGCACTCGCATCATGTAGCGGTCGTAAACATCACCGTGCTCGCCCAGCGGAACTCGGAATTGGAAACGGTCATAAATTCCGTAATGGTCCACCTTGCGAATGTCATAATTGACGCCGCTCCCGCGGAGCATCGGACCTGTCACCCCGGCATTCACCGCCAGCTCGCGCGGCAACACGCCCACGCCCTGCGTGCGAGCCATCAGGATTTCATTTCCCCTCAGCAGCCGTTCAAACTCGTCCACAAAACGCGGCAGCCGCCCCACCAGCTCGCGCGTTTCCTGCAGCCACTCCGGCGTGCAGTCCACGCGCACCCCTCCAAAACGCAGATAATTACACATCATGCGGGCGCCGCTCACTGCCTCAAACAGATCCAGAATCTTTTCCCGCTCCCGGAACGCATACATCAGCGGCGTCCCCGAAGCGCCCATATCCTGCAGCAGAAAACCCACCAGCCCGGCATGGTTCTGGAACCGCGTCAGCTCGGCCATGATCACCCGAATATATTCCGCACGCTCCGGAACCGCGATCCCCGCCAGCTTCTCTACCGCCAGCGTGTAACCCCAGTTATTCGTCATCGAGCACATGTAATCCAGCCGGTCCGTGTAAGGAATCGCAGCTAAGTACGCAGCCTTCTCCGCGATCTTTTCGTGGTTTCGGTGCAGGTATCCAAAGACCGGCTTCAGGCGCACGACCCGCTCGCCGTCCAGTTGCACATCCATGCGGAAAACCCCGTGCGTCGACGGATGCTGCGGCCCGATCGACACCTCCAGGATCTGCGAGTCGCGCTCCGCTTCCGTCTTGAGCCGGTGTTGGCCCGCTCCATAAGTCGCGTCCATCTTCTCTTCGAGTCCGATCGCGTTTGCTTCCACCGTCGATTCCTTGCTCATGCGCCGGCTGCTCTCTGTTCCGCCGCTGTCGTGCAGCCGTCATCCAACACGGGATCATCCTCCGGCGGAGGGACATAGTCTTTCCGCATCGGATAATCGGCGAACCCCTCCCACATCAAAAGCCGCCGTAAATCCTGGTGCCCGTCGAAGACAATCCCGTACAGGTCAAAGACCTCGCGCTCCTGGAACTCCGCGCTCCTCCATACACACGTGAGCGAAGGCACATGATTCCCATCGCTCCTATTAGCCGTTCGCAAGCGCAGAATTACTGGTCCATGCTTCTTTTCCATCGAGAACAGGTGATATACCGCTTCAAGGTATCCCGGTACCACTGTTTTGCGCGTCTCTTCTACCTGCTGCTCCACCGGACCATCCGCGCCGTCGACCGTCTTCGTGACCTTGACCTTTTCGGTCACTTCCTTGTCCGGCCAGTCCACGCCCGTCACGTTCGAGCAAAAATCTAGCCGATACTCCGCGTGGTCGCGGAGAAACTTCGCAACCTCCACGGCATGCTCATGGTCCAGCACAAGCGAGTGCTGCGCGCTAGGGCTGCCGTTCTCCACCACCGTCACCGCGCAGCCCGAAATCGCGCCCACCAGCTCCGCGCGCACCGATTCCGCCGAAATATCCACGCCCACGGGTCCTACCTGCGGAGTGCTCATGGCAATACCTTCAATGGGCTTTCCGGCCGAGGCGGAAACACCTCGTCGTTGTGCGTCGGCTCCAGGTCGTGGGTGCCGAATTCGGGCACCGGATACTCGCTCGGCGTATCCGCCTTCAAGTGCCGGGCACGCCCTTCCCCGCGCAACTGCTGCGCGTCAATCTTCTCCTGCAGCGTGATAAACGCGTGCAGCAGCGCCTCGGGACGCGGCGGGCAGCCCGGAATGTGAACGTCCACCGGAATATATCTGTCGATTCCCTTCAGCACGTTGTAGCCGTCACGGAACGGCCCTCCGGAGATCGCGCACGCGCCCATCGCAATCACGTATTTGGGCTCCGGCATCTGGTTGTAGAGCCTCACTACCTGCGGCGCCATTTTTTTTGTCACCGTGCCGGCTACAATCATCAGGTCCGCCTGCCGAGGCGAGGGACGAAACACTTCCGCGCCAAAGCGGGCAATGTCATACCGCGCCATCGAGGTCGCAATCATCTCGATCGCGCAGCACGCCAAACCAAAGGTGAGCGGCCACACAGAGTTCTTTCGCCCCCAGTTGTACAGCTCTTCCAGCGTCGTCGTGAAAATCCCCTGCTTCGAGAGCTCGACTTTCAAATCCTTGAGTTCCTGCTCCATCCCTTCACTTCCCGCGGAATTTTTGGCGCCTCTCTCAGGCCCACGTCAGCAGTCCCTTCTGCCAGGCCCAGATCAGCCCTTCAACTAATAACAGCAGAAACACAAGCATCGCGATCGCCGCCCCTATCGTCAGCCCTGTAAAGGCCACCGCAAATGGCAGCAGGAAGATCACTTCGACATCAAAAATCAGAAAAATAATCGCGTAGAGATAGTAGGCCGGATCAAACTGAATCCACGCATCGCCCTTGGACTCCAGGCCGCATTCGTAGATCGCATTCTTGTCAGGACCTGGTTTTTTCGGCGAGAAATATACCGCCCACAAGCGCGCCAGCGCCAAAGGGGTTCTTCCAAAGGCGACGGCCCCGATCAGGAGCACGACTACCGTACGCCACGGATGTTCAGGCATCTTTCCCCTTCTACCGCAGTGACTCCGGTACAGCGTTCACAAGTTGCCTTTGCTGTCCGGGAAAAATAATACTCGCATTTTTCAAGTTGGTGACGTGTGACGCAGAGCACACCCGTGACAAATTCGCCATACAAGGCGAAATTGCTCATTCTTCGCACTTTCTTACGTCCTCTGTTAGGCCCCGGGGCTCGCGCACAGGTGCTGCCGCACTTTCCCGTCCTGTATGAATCTTGCACTCGTGTCATTCAAAAAAGGGGGCGTGTAATGCAGAAGCGCAGCCTTCATCCGCTGCCTGGATCCGTGGGTTGAAATCGAACCGGGGCGCATAAGGTTCGCAGACCTACTTAGGACTGCAAATCCCCTTCCTATTCATACAGTTCTAACGCGTTGTCCTCTGGCTTCTTTCGACCTCTGCGAAGAAGCGAGCAGTCGATGCCAAATTTCTTTCAGGTCCATCGTCGTCAGCGCTTGGAGCGATTTGGGATGCTCTAAGCGCCCAGCTGCGTGCCTCCTGTCCCCGCTGCAAACTCCATCGAAGGATTCTTGGGGTCAACGTCTCTTCCGCGAGGCCCAAAACCTATCTTAAGTGATGACATGGATTTCGACTTTCCCACAACGGATGATATTTAAGGCAACCATGCTTTTCTCCAGGTTCGACCGGCACGCCGCTTCTGCAAAGATTAACCTAGGCTGCTCTAAACGGCGGAGTACTTTCGCGCCTCCTGGATGTTCCCCGCCGGTCATTTCGCCCGATCTTTGCCTTCTGGGCGGCAACCTCTTCCCCCTTTTTCAGCCGCCCCACGACGGCCGTGTTCATTCAACAGGGCACCGGTGGCATCCCGCTCGAACGGGTCGCGCCCGGTCGCACGGCGGGACAACCTGCGTGCGCCATGGCTACACGCGTTCGCAAATTGCACAGTGCCCTCTCTCATTGTCTGTTGCCATGATTTATGCATAGATTGGGAAATGCCATACCGCAAAGCGCCTGCAGTCAGAACCCCCTCGGCAATGCCTTCAGAAGCAGTCCTCTCTTCTGTGGTTGAAGGAGAATTGACCCCAGCTGTCCGTGTCGTGCGGTTCCTAATCGCCGGTCTCGTGGTGGCGTCTATCGTCATCGGTATTTTGGAGGCGGCCACCACCCAGCCGTCCGGCAAAGCGGCACTCGTCAATGGCCTGCTCCTGACCCAGATCTGTCTCGCCAGTGTCCTCATTCTCCTCGGCAGCCTCGTAGAAGGATATGGTTTTGGGCTCTCCCTTGGAACTCGCTGGCCTTACACTCGGAACATCCTGCTCTTGATGATCAAAGGAGATCCGGAAGCCGCGCATCGCGTGGTGGCCACCCTGGTAGGGCTCATTGCAGTGGCCCTGGTGGTCCTCGCGCCCGGCTCAACCACTGTAAATGGCCTTATATTTGTGGTTATCACCGCACTGTTCGGCCTAGGCACCCTCCACGTCTTGTCCGGCCGTGCCCCGTCCATTGTGCATGGAACCCACGGATTGCTCGCCTATGGAGTCTTCCTCAGCTATCTTGTCGGCTTCCTTTACCACGGCGTGCCCTTCTGGCCGTATCTTGGAGCCATGTGGGCTCTCCATCCCCTGCTGGTCACGGTATTTCTTGGGGGCGCAACCACCGGCCAACGCGGCTTCGGAGAACCCATCGGAGCATTTTATAAACCGCAACGCTCTGCCCATTGGATGGTCGCGCTGCATATCCTGTCAGCGCTGTCCTTGATAGCGGCCTTAGGTTGGTTCATGCCCGCATTTCCGCTCGCTTTTTATCTGGCCGTCGCGCAGGTCGCCGTTGGATTCCCCCTATTCCACGCCGTCAACTTCAGACCGAAAAATCCGGGCGTAATCGTCGCTTTCCATCAATGCATGGCGCTTTTGATCAGCGTGGCCATCGTCGCCGCGCTGCGGTGATAAGACACAAAAGATCGCGAAAGGGCACATCAGCAGAGACCGCTGCAGATCGCCATAAATCATTGAAATCGTTTATGTTATCCGATAACACCTGAAAGCGCGGGCCGGAATCGAACCGGTGCACAAAGGCCTTGAAGGCATAGCGTAATGCGTCGCAAGTGATAGCGATTATTGTTGGCATGCGTCCAAACTATGGAGGACGAGATAGTATGCGCATCGCTGCTGCGGTGGAGCTGAGTCCGGAACAGAGACATGCGCTGGAGAAGATGGCGCGGGAACGTTCGCTGCCTGCCCGGGTGGTGGAGCGGGTACGGGTCGTGCTGCTGGCTGCAGACGGGCTGGAGAACAAGGAGATTGCGCGGCGGATGAAGATGACGCCGGAGAAGGCGGCACGCTGGCGGAACCGCTTTCTCGCGGGCGGCATCGCGGCTTTGGAAAAGGACGCGCCGCGGTCAGGCCGCACGCCCACCATCACCGAACGGAGGGTGAAGCGAGTGGTGGAGATGACGCTGCACAGCAAGCCGGCGAACGCCACACACTGGTCGACGCGCACCATGGCGCGCGCGGCGGGCATCAGCGAGGCCAGCGTGCGCCGCATCTGGCGCGCTCACGGACTGAAGCCGCATCAGATGCGAACCTTCAAGCTCAGTCGCGATCCCCGTTTCCAGGAGAAACTGGAGGACATCGTCGGCCTTTATCTGAATCCACCCGAGCACGCTATCGTTCTGTGTGCCGATGAAAAGAGCCAGATTCAGGCCCTGGACCGCACCCAGCCCGGTTTGCCGATGAAGAAGGGCCGCTGCGGCACCATGACCCACGATTACAAGCGCAACGGAACGGCTACGCTGTTTTCCGCCCTCAACGCACTCGAAGGTCAGATCATTTCGACGTGCGACCATCGGCACCGCCATCGGGAATGGCTGAAGCTCCTACGCGCCATCGATGACCTTGTTCCCGCGGGCAAGCAAATTCACATGATCGTGGACAATTACTCGACCCATAAGCACGCCTGGGTCGAGCGCTGGCTTGCACGTCATCCCCGCTTCCACATGCACTTCACGCCTACCGCCTGCTCATGGCTGAACATGATGGAGCGCTTCTTCCGCGATCTGACCGAAAAAACGTCTGCGCCGGGGAGTCTGGCGCAGTGTCGAGGATCTTATCACCGCGATCTTCGAGTACATCGACCATCACAACGACAATCCCAAGCCCTTTATCTGGACCGCCAAAGCTGCCGAAATCCTGGAGAAGCTCAAGCGCGCACGCGCACTTCTTCATAATCGGCAATCTGCATGACGCACTCCACGAGTACCCTGATGCTCTGTCCCCAGAAAGAAATGGAGCAATCCACAAACAGCGTATGCTTAAGGTAGACACGATCCACATTTGGATCGACCTGGACTTCTCGGCCAGCCTTCGATCGCTCTCCAGACCGGCTCTTTCCGCCCTTGCCGGATCAGATCTCCCCGACAGGCGAACCCAAAACGGGTACGTGCGTCGAGTTCGGCTTCGGTAGCAAACGTACCACTACCCCGAAATGAGGTATCTATGCGCTCTGATCTGGTCTACTCCGCCGGACGTAGCATCGAGAATCGCTTTCTTCTCAGCACCGTGGTCTGTCAGATCATACGGATGCTGCACATCGGCTCAACGCGAACAGAAGACACGGCAAACCAGGCATTTGCTGATATTTCCCAGGGCCGATATACCCCCATGACTTCTCACGCAATAGCGCCGCCGCCTCTCATCGAAACCCCACTGATCGCGCCCGCAGCCTGAGCTATTGCATCCGCGGTAACCTGCGATCACGCAGGGTTCGATACGTTCCTCTCAACCACCACCAACTCTCAATCCGGAACCACATTGAGGTTACATGCAGACGAATCTCCACAGCCCCTATGCTTTGAAAGATCTATATCAGGCCATCGACCTGATGGATCGCAAGATTGCCCACGGCAGAAACAGCGAAAGTCTGGAGTCCGCAGAGACACAGGAATCCTTCCTGCGCAAGCTCTCTGCGAAGCGCGCTGCTCTCATCAAATCGGCTCTGATCCTGAGCGACCAGGGAGTCCACTGCAATCCGCAGTTCCTACCACGGTCATTTATCCATCCAGTGCAGGACGAAGCCCGCACCATAATCAAAAGTCCGCTCGTCGCTGATGAAAAACCAAATAGAAAGTCTCTGCGTCCCCGGAAGAAGAGGAATTAGTTTTGGCACCCCGTACCAGTGCAACCTTTGCGAAACGGCAAAAAGATCGCGCCCGTCAGGAAAAGCAAGAAATCAAGCAGCAGCGTAGGCTCCAGCGCAAGCAGGAGAAGCTCAATGCTCTGCAACTTTCCAAATCCGGCGAACCGGATCCGAACAACGAAGACCCATTCCACTCCGCCACGCTCTCCGGCACCTGCATGGCTGACACCGCCACAGCCCCAACCGAAAAGGAACTCCAATGAAGAAGCTCTATGTAGGTAATCTGTCCTTTGACATATCCGAAGACGAGCTGCGCCAACTGTTCGTACCGTACGGGGCGGTGGAGAGTGCGAAACTCGCCACCGATCGCGATACCGGGCGAACGCGCGGTTTCGGCTTTGTTGAAATGACCAACAACAACGAAGCAGAAGCCGCCATCGCCGCACTCAACGGCTCTGAGGTCGGCGGTCGAGCCTTGATCGTCAATGAAGCACGGCCCAAGACCTCTGGCCCCGGCAGAGGAGGCTTCGGTGGAGGACGCTCCCGCAGCGGCGGTCGTAATGACAGCGGTCGTTCCGGTGGCGGAGGCCGCGGCGGATCGCGCTGGTAAACCGCCCAAGTAGACTCACAAAGATTTCTGACGAATATACTCAGCACCAACTCCGTCCCTTTCAGGACGATTTTGAGGTTGAGCCATCCTGCTTGAGTGTTCTGAATTGGCGCTTTCAATGCGCTCATTCAGAATGGCATCTGATAGGAAGCTTGAATAGATCCCCGCAAATGGGCCGGTATCCTGGGAAATAGCCGGAGGTCTTGCGCCGCTTCCGTCGGGGTACAGCCAAGGCAGCCGACAACGTAGTATTTCCTTCGCACATTTGATTGGATCTGTAGTCTTGGGAGTCTGTTACCAGCAGGGGTAGCGAGATCTCCGGAGCGAGGCAGATGGAGCCATCCGAAGAAGTGGGAGTGCAACAGAGCAACAGTGAGAAGCCGGTATTGGGACCACTGTTGCAGATCGACGAAGAGCGGATCCAGTCGCACTTGGGCGAGGTGGTGCTAACGACGGTGGAAGAGACGTTGAACGCGCTGTTGGCCGCAGAAGCCGACCATCTATGCGGGGCAGGAAGTATGAGCGTAGCGAAGGCCGCAAGGACACGCGGGCCGGCAGCTATGATCGGCGTCTGCAGACCAAGGCCGGCGAAGTGAAGTTGACCGTGCCGAAGCTGCGGACCTTGCCTTTCGAGACGGCGATTATCGAACGCTACCGGCGGCGCGAGTCGGCGGCGGAAGAGGCGCTGATCGAGATGTATCTGGCAGGCGTGAGCGTGCGTCTAGTGGAAGACATCACGCAGGCGCTGTGGGGTGGAGTGCCCGGCAAAATCTGATGATGGGCCTGGCTAAAACTAGACCACGTTGAAGGTTAGTATTTCGGCGAGAACTTACCCTGAGAAGGGTGGAGGATTTTACCGATGAGGAAGAAGTTTTCCGTAGATCAGATTGTGGGAGTACTGAAGCAGGTTGAGGTTGGGGTTCCAGTGGCGGAGCTGATCCGGAAGGTAGGGATCACAGAGCAGACGTACTACCGCTGGAAGGCCAAGTACGCAGGCTTGGAGGTGGATCAGGTCCGCCAGGTCAAGCAGCTTCGGGAGGAGAACGTGAAGTTGAAGCAGCTTGTCGCCGAACTGACGCTGGATAAGGCGATGCTGCAGGACGTTCTAAGAAAAAAGTTGTGAAGCCCTCCCGGCGCCGCCCGCTGGTGGAGCATCTTCGAGCAAGCTATCGGGTGAGCGAACGGCACGCATGCAAGGTTCTGGAGATCGGAAGAACGACGTATCGCTACGAAGAGTGCCAGGAGCAGTGGATAGAACTTCGTATGCGGATGCGCGAGATTGCACAGACGCGGGTTCGTTACGGATACCGCAAGATTCGCGTGCTGTTGAACCGTGAGGGCTGGAACGTGGGCAAAGACCTGGTGTACCGGCTGTACAAGGAGGAAGGCCTTGGCCTGAGGAAGCGCCCTGCAGGTCGGCGCCGCGCGGTCGTGCATCGCGAGGAACGATTCCGACCCACGGGGCCCGACCAGGCCTGGGCGATGGACTTTGTTTCGGATCAACTCAGCGACGGGAGGCGATTCCGGTCGCTAACAGTCGTGGACATATACACACGAGAGGCTCTGGCCATCGAGGCAGGTCAGAGCCTGAGAGAAGAAGATGTGGTGCGTGTACTGAACCAGCTCAAGCTGAAACGTGGAGTGCCGAAGGTGCTGTTCTGTGACAATGGCGCGGAGTTCAGCGGTCAGATGCTGGATTTATGGGCCTACAAGAACGGCGTCAAAATCGACTTCTCCCGGCCTGGGAAGCCGACCGACAACGCCTTTTGCGAATCGTTCAACGGAACCTTTCGAGCCGAGTGTCTGGACACCAACTGGTTCCAGGGCTTATTGGAAGCAAAGCAGCTGATCGAAGCCTGGCGGCAGGAATACAATGTGAGTCGTCCTCACAGGGCTCTGGCCGACAGGACGCCAGCGGAATTCGCCAGCCAGATCGCGGTTAACCGCGATCTGGCTGAAACAAAAACAAGCCGAGAACTAACCTTGTAACTGGTACCGAAAATCCAGGCCCTTCAACATACCAGTTTGTCTCATCTCAGCTGGTACAGAATTTGCCGGGCAGGCCAATCTGCCCGATGGGCGGTTAAGGTGAACTCCAACGCCCACTATCATTCTCGCACATCTTCTCCTCCATCAATTGTCCCGGCGATAACAGCTCATCCGAAACCTCCAATCTGGTCCCCACACGCCTTTCTTCGCTCTCATGCCATCCCTGATTGTCCCAAAAAACGTGAAATACCTGAGTCTGGTATGCTTATCTCTGCATCTGACCTGATAGGTGCAAAGGGCGAAGGGGTTCGCCTGAACTGCTGCTCCATCCCTCCATTGTCTGGGAAGGGCGGATGATGACCCCTGACGGACGTGCGTCGGGGAGTCGCCTGCTCATCCAGTTGACCCCCACAGATCCGAGTCTATAGTGAAAGGCGCGATCTCCAACTCGCGCCGGAACTGGAAATTCTGTGAGAATTGTGATCATTTCCGACGTCCACGCAAACATCGCAGCCTTACAAGCGCTGCCTGAGCGCCAATATGACCAATTGTGGTGCATCGGCGATCTTGTGGATTACGGGCCAAATCCGCACGAAGTGATCAAGTGGGTGTGGGCCAACGCGGCCATTGCGGTGCGCGGAAACCACGATTACGCTGCGGGATTCAATGCCGATCCTCAGTGTTCGACGCCTTACAGGAAGCTCGCGGCGGAGACTCTTAGGTACACGCTTGATGTTTGCACGGACAACGACTTCGGCTATCTAAGGAGTCTTCCGACTTATCGAGAAATTCTGGTTGATCAGTCGCGGTTCTATTTGGTTCATGCCATGCCGACTGACCCGCTGTTCGGCTACTGCCCTGAGAATTCCCCGAGTTGGCGCGAACAGGCCAATTGCGCGGACGCAGATGTACTCGTGGTCGGGCATACACACACGCCATTTGTTCGTAGAGAAGGAAAGGCAACCATTCTTAACCCCGGTAGCCTGGGACAGCCCAAGACCGGCAGGCCACAAGCGTGCTACGCGATTTGGGAGGATGGGGAGATTCTTCTGAAGGAATATGAATACCCCATCGAGGAGACGATTCGCGGAATCCGGGCCATGCCGATTGCGCCGGAGGATCAGGAGGCCCTGATCACCGTGCTCCGCACAGGCAAAATGCCGGCTCGGGGAACTGCCAAGCAATGATTCGAGCAACGGAGATGCACATTTAGGAAGCGAGGCGGAACGGGCTATGCCTGATGTTCTTCAAACACAAAGAC
>CAZWSD010000044.1:0-13699 GCA_964636535.1 uncultured Acidobacterium sp.
CACTGGATCGGGGATACGGATAGCTTCTGGTATCGCAAGACCGTGAGCGGTGGTTACAAATTCGTGCTGGTGAACTCGATGAAAGAGACGCGCGGAGCGGCTTTTGATCAGGACAAACTGGCGGCCGCTTACAACAAGGTCAGCGGTGAGTCGGTGACCGGGCTGAATCTCCCATTCTCTGATTTCAATTATGTCGACGGACGGAAGAGCATCCGCTTTTCTGACCGCAAGTTCTGGTGGAAGTGCAGCCTTGAAAAGTATGTTTGCGAGAAGACTGGTCGTTACGTTCATTGGTGGCAATTGCCCAAGTGGGCGTCTCCCCAGAACAGTCTGTCGCGGGTGGCGACCTCGCCCGATGGAAAGTGGGAAGCCTTCATTGAAAATTTCAATGTATATGTGAGGCAGAAGGGAAGCAAGCACGCGATTGACCTCAGCACCGACGGGTCGCAGGGCAATTTTTATTATTTTCCCTCGCTGCGCTGGTCTCCGAACTCCGAGGATCTGGTGGCGTACCGCATCCGGCCTGGATTCCACCGGCGGGTGTATTACGTTCAGGCCGCGCCGCGCGATCAGCTGCAGCCTAAGCTTTCGTCGATGGAATACCCGAAGCCGGGAGATGAACTCGATCTGCAGCAGCCGGTGCTTTTCCAGGTGGCTACGAGAAAGGAAATACCCATCAGTAATGAGCTATTCCCCAATCCGTATCAGCTGACGGATCTCAAGTGGTGGAAGGACAGCCGCGGCTTCACGTTTCAATATCTCGAGCGCGGCAACCAGGTGCTCAGCATCATCGAGGTCAACGCTAAGACCGGCACGGCGCGGGTATTGATCAATGAAACGAGCAAAACCTTCATCAACTATACCGGTCTGACTGGCAGTCAATATGGCACAGGATGGACTTACCGGCGTGATATCCACGACGGCAAGGAAATTATCTGGATGTCGGAGCAGGATGGCTGGCCGCACCTGTATCTCTACAACGGCATCACCGGCAAGCTGGAGAACAAGATCACCAGCGGCCCGTGGGTGGTGCGTTATGTGAATCACGTCGATGTTGCGAAGCGTCAGATTTACTTTGAAGCCAGCGACATGAATAAGAAGGTGGATCCGTACTGGGTATATGGCTACCGGATCAACTTTAACGGCACGGGGTTGAAGATGCTGACGCCGCAGGCGGGCAATCATCGGATTGAGTTTTCAAGAGACGGTAAATACTACGTCGATACATGGTCGACGGTAAGTGATCCGCCTACGATGGAGTTGGTGCGTACGTCGGACAACAAAGTCATCATGCACCTGGAGCATTGCAATGATCAGACGCTACTGGCCGCGGGATGGCGTCCTCCGATTGTCTTTCATGCTCCGGGGCGCAACGGCAAGACGCAGATGTGGGGGGTGATTTACAAACCGCTGAATTTCGATCCTCACAAGAAGTATCCGGTGATCGAAGATATCTATGCCGGACCGCAGGGTTCATTTGTGCCGCATACCTTCGCGCCCCGGTTTCAGCCGCTTACGGCGCTGGGTTTTGTTGTGTCGCAGGTTGACGGCATGGGCACGAATAACCGCTCGAAGGCGTTTCAGGCCGTGATCTGGAAGAATCTGAAGGACAGCGGATTCCCTGACCGTATCCTCTGGCATGAGGCAGCGGCGCGGAAGTATCCGTGGTACGACATTTCGCACGGAGTGGGTATCTTCGGCGTGTCGGCAGGGGGACAGAGTACCGTCAGCGCATTGCTGTTCCATCCGAAGTTCTATAAGTGGGGTGTGGCCAACAGCGGGTGTTATGACAACCGGATGGATAAGGTCTGGTGGAACGAACTTTGGATGGGCTGGCCGATCGGTCGACAGTATGGTGCGTCATCCGATACGGTGAATGCATACCGGTTGAAGGGCAAACTGATGCTCTTCTTTGGCGGGATGGACCATAATGTGGATCCATCGTCGACGCTGCAGCTGGTGAACGCGCTGATTCACGCGGACAAGAATTTCGATCTGCTGGAGGTGCCGAATGGGGATCATGGCGTTCCGAGCCAGTACCGCTACGCCCAACGGAAGATGGAAGACTTTTTTGTCCGTAACATTCTTCACAAGCAGCCGCCGGACTGGAACAGCGAACCCGGAAGTTGGTTTAAGAACAATAAGGAACATTAGTATCGCGTGTAACAGACGCGACTGGGCACACGTGGCGGGGGATGTCGATCGCGCGGGGATGAAAGAGATAGGCCACGCGGGAAACGGGTGAGGCTTGCTGCGCGGCGTTTTCACGTGTGCCGGAAGTGCGCGTTATGAAGCTGCGTGACTATACAGTCTTTTGGGGAACGTGGAAGTAGACCGTGTAGCGTTCGCGCATGACCTGATAGAGGGGTTTGAGGCGCATCCTTTTGGCCTGACCGACGGTTTCAAAACGCAATTCACTGCCTGGCAGACGGCGCACCGCGTCGCTGCCGACTCCCGAGGCTGTAAGCAACTCGGGCATGGGGTAGCTGCGATGATGATCGTGCGGGCCGTTGGGACCATAAATGCGTTCGTCATCGAGACCATGCTCGCCCATGTCAGCGGCCAGGACCATGGGGCCGTACATGACGGCCTGGAGTTGCGGCGCGAAGGGCAGGCGGGAAATGTGCAGGGCCATCGGCATGTTGACTTCGACTTTGTCGCCGTCGCGCCAGAGGCGGTGCAGAGTCGCGTAAGTCATGGGCCTGGTTTCCACCGGATGGAGCTTTCCGTTGACGCGGAATGTGACTCCGCTGGTAGCCCAGTAGGGGATACGCACCTTGATACCGAAGCGGGTAGGAGTGACGGCCTGCACGGTGAGCGTGGTGCCTTGTTCGACGGGGAAGTTCGTGGTCTGAACCAGGGTTATGTCTTTGTCGAGCCAATGAACGTCGGAGCCGGCGAAGAGATTGACATAAATGTTGCGATGGTCGTGAAAGTAGATGGAATCGTTCACCTTGGAGTACTCTTCGATGCCTGTGCCGGTGCAACACCAGAAGGAATCGAACGGCGTGCTGAAGGTCTTGAAGTAGCCGGGTTTGAGTGAGACGTAATACATGAGCATGCCGTCGGGGTCCTGGGTTCCGATGCGGACGTTGAACATGAGGCGCTCGTAGTAGTCGACGATGCGCGGGTCCCCGCTCCAGCCGTAGAGATGGCGGGAGAGTTTGAGCATGTTGTAGCTGCAGCAGCACTCTTCAGCATCGGGCCCGAGGTGCCTGTCGAGTGTTCCGACCTTGTGCCAGTATTCGCCGTCGCTGGTGCCGCCGGTGGCGTAGTCGTGGTTGGTGGTGACGGTGTGCCAGAAGAAATCGGCTATGGTGTGGTAGCGCTTGTCGTCGGCGACCTCATATCCGCGTGCCGCTCCGATGACCTTGGGGATATTGGTGTTGGCGTGATTGCCGGCGAGCTTGTCTTCACGCTTGGCGAGGAAGTCAAAGATGAGCTTGTGCTCGAAGCGAAAGCCGAGGTCGCGGTATTTCTTTTCGCCGGTGACGGCGTAGAGGTTGAAGGAGAGTTCGTTCATGCCGCCTTGTTCGACAAGGAGCATGCGCTGCCACTGATCTTCGGGGATAGGAGCCGAGTAGTTGATGGCCCAGTCGGCCATTCGTTTGCAGGTATGCAGGGCCTGCTCGTTGCCGGCGTGGACGTACATGTCCAGATGGCCGGCCAGGATTTTGTGATAGGTGTAAAAGGGCGCCCAGACGGGCTGGAAGCGGCGGAGCCGCTCGAAGAAGGAGACTGGGAAGGCACTGAGGTAGCCGTCGGGCTGCTGACACTGGGCGAGGATGGCGACGAGCGAGTCGGCCTTGGCTTTGAGTTCTTCGTCGCCGGTGGAGGCATACATGAGCGCGCTGGCAGAGAGGTAATGTCCGCCGGCGAAATGGCCACGGAGTTCACAGGCGGGGGATTCCCACCCGCCGAGCGGCTCGGCATGCGAGAGCAGGCCGGCGTTGACGCGGAAGTTGTGAGCAAGGCGGTCGTTGGGCAAGAGATGGAGATATTTTCGGTTGGTCTCCATGGCGTTTTTCAGCACGCCATGGTGCATGCGTACCTGCGGCATGGGAAAGTCCTCATAGCGCCACAGGACTTTTTCGTAGCCGGTACGGTCGGCGCTGACGGGGATGTCCATGACAGCGTCCTGAAAGGCGAGCGCTTCGTGCGGGAGCAGGAATAGGCCGCCCAGGGCGGCGGCCGAGCCGAGGAAGCTTCTGCGTGAAGGTTGGTGTTGGCAGCTCATAGTGTCTATCTCCTTACGTTGCACTTCAAGAATTCCGCGAGTCATGGGTGGTGGCCGGCGGCGCAGCCTTGAGGACGATTTCAGTGGAGGTGGTGTGCAGGGGGATGGCATACATGCCTCGCACCATGCGGGCGTATCCGGTTGGCTGGAACCGGCCAATGCCGGAGATCTTGGCGGGCTGGGAAATTCGTAACAATGCCTGATGCGTATATTGGCCTGCCGGGGCGAGCAGCAGATGCACAGTTTGCGTGCGGGGATCGAAGCTTACCTTGCGGAATCTGCCGGCGTCGAGCCGGAGCCAGAGTCCGTAGGGCGCCAGGTAGACGCGCGCGCGGAAGGCATCGAGCGGGGTGACGTGGACGACGTGTTGCCGTCTCGACAGATTGCCGCCAAAAGCAAGCCAGCCGAATCGTGCGCTATGCGTCACGTAGGTAGCAGTGTTGAAGGCGAAGCCGAAAAAGCCCGGACCATAATCACCGGAGTACGGGTCCCAGCTGAGCATGTCAGGGTAAGAGTGGAAGCCGCAGGATGCGAAGCCTTCCTGATTGATATTGGTTAGCTCTCCCATGGTGCCGCCGTAACCGATGCGAAGCAGAAGAAGATTCTTCGGATCCTGTCGATAGGCGCGCAGTAGAGGGATGGCGTTGATTCCGGCGCCATAGTGCATGAGTTGAGGCTCAAGCCGTTGGATCGCGCCGGCGTAGAGGAAATCCCAGTAATGGGTTCCACTGCCGTTGTAGCCCCAGGAGGGGATGGAAGGATCGAAACCGAGAATGGCGTTGAGCGTGAGCTGGGCCATGTGGTTGAACCCGAAGTAGTGAGTCCAGGCATAGATCTCTTCCTCACCGGTGGTATCCCAGGGCATTTCGCTGCCGAAGGGAAACATCTCGCGGTTCCACAGCTCTGCGCGTTTATACATTACCGCGCGAACTGCCTGGGCCCGGTGGGTCCAGCCCTCGCGCTGCAGAGCCTGAAGGATGCGAAGGAATACGTCTCCTTCCATCTGCCCGAAGCGGGTATCGTAGGGTGCGTAGCTCATCATCGCCATTGTGGTTTGATAGGCGTGATCGAGATACCACTGCCAAGGATGATCGGTGACCAGGCCCTGGTGGTCGCGTGCGAGCCGGTACATCGTCCAGTAGGCGACTGCGACATGGAGATAGTCAAAGGAGCGGTTGACCTGTTCGGATTGCTTTTTGTTCCAGGCTGCCCAGGTCTTCCAGTAGTACTTATGGCTATAGAAACCGGCCGGGAAAAGGTTGGGCTGGTAGTAGAAGAGGCTCTTGCGAACGCCATATTTGCGGGGTCCGGTCTTGTATTGGATGTGTCCCCAGAGGGTGTGGTCGATGAACTGTTCGTACTTGTCAATTTGCTGCTTGTCGGGCTGACCCCATTCCTTGAGAGCCGCGGCGAGCCAGGAACCTGCTCCGGCTTCATCGCTGAGCCCCGCAATCCAGACGCGATTCTCCTGGGTGACCTGGCTATGGGTGTGGAAGTCATAGGAGATGACCGAACGGCTGCGATGGAAGGGGTCGTGAGGATTGACATACCACTGCTTGGTAAACAGAAAATTACCGAGGTTCGCGACAGCCTGTCGTTCCGGCTTGATGACGTAGTAGCTGACGGTCTGCTGCGTACCATCCTTATAGGTGATGGACAGGCGGGCACGGCCCCAGGTTTTGCCCTGCAGTTGATATTTCATCCAGCCGGAGCGGGTTTTTGGCTCGGGCGCGACGGCAATGGCGCCCGCGGGGTCCACCGTGATGGAAGTGACCGGCTCATGATAGTGGAGGAAGAGCTCGGCGTGAATATCCTGGGGGAGCACGTAGCCGGGGACGCCGACCGCGACGGGGCGAAAATGGTGGATGAGCGTCTGCTGGATGTCCTGAATTGTGGGTGAGAGCAGGAAGATGAGCCCGAAACTGCGTGACTGCCCCGGTTGCAGGATGAGGGTAGTGGCCTTGTTCCATGGGCGTGCGTGCTTCCATTGATTCTGCTGGTAGGCGCCGCTGTAAACCATCCATTCCTGAAAGCCCGAAAAGGTGAGGCTGCGGGGCGTGGGGTCACGAAAGATCTGCAGGTGGGGGCGGTGGCCTGGCCGGTAGGGAAGACCGAGGATCGGCTTCCATGCCTGGAGCGGCGTGTGTCCTTCGGGAATGATGACCAGCGCAGGCCCCTGGCCGCTGAGTCGCGTTACCTGTACATAGCCGGCGTCGTCGCCGATGTAGGGGTAGTCAAAGCTACACTTGGCGGCAACCTGGGCGAGCGTGCGGCCAGTGATGATGTTGTCAAAGATCATCGGGATGCCCAATGAGCCGATGGTGACGGGTCGGGCAGATTTGTTGGTGATCTTGAAGTGCAGGGCAAGATTCTTGCCGTCGATGCGCCAGGTGCGGACGATATTGAGAGGGATATTGGCGGGCAGAGTAGGCGCCAGGTCGGCGGAAGCAAGCTCGTCGCCGTGGATGGGCAATATCTTGACTGGTTCGCGCTGGAAGGCGGTGGAGTAGTCCTGCCAGGGGCCGCTGTTGCCGGAGCGCAGGCGAAGATCGATGTCCCCCAGCTGGTAGTAACCGTTGGTGGAGCGGCGCAGCAGCCAATCAGCGGGTGCGAAATCGAATCCCTCCGCGCCCTTAGGCTTGAGCGCGGCGACGACTTGCGCGGAGCGCACGAGGTCGAGATGGAAGCGGAGTGACTGCAGGTGCTCGATGCCCTCTTTGAGCATGGGGCCGGGCGGGGTGGTGCGGTGCATGGGGCCGGGTTGGGCCACAGCAAACGGACCGGGCAGGAGGAGGGTCAGCGCGAGGAGGCAAACGGTGAGGGGAAAAATCTGAAAACCTCGGCCAACCCATTTCGGATCCGTTACGCAGCGGAAGATTCTCAAACAATTGTATGCATTATTGTGAACATCATCAGCGGAAGCAGGAAGCATAGCGGAGACTCCGGCGAGAATTTGTGACCAAGCATCCCCGTGCAGCGGGCGAGGCAACTTGGGGCTACGGGAACGGCCAAAGGATGAAGCCGTCAAACAGCCCAGCATATGCGGCGCTCGCAGCCGGAAGTGAGCTGGGAATACGTATACAGAAATATCTCACAGCGAAGAGAACTTGGGTATCCAATTGTCATATACAAGGCCGAAGAGACGGGGACCGGGCGGCACGCCGTCAATCGTGGGCATTCCGAGAGCGATCCATCGAAGCTCTAACCTGCAGGGGGGCGCCCCCGACAGGAAGCATTTGTCGGACGGAATCCTTCTTGACAGTGCAACGTTCAATGTATACATTTTTGTCCACAAGATAACGGAGATCGTTTCGCTCGCTGAAAATGGACCTGCCGGATGTTTGCTGGAAATGTTTTCTCCCGAGGATCCGATTCCGAGATATCGCGGAACGCCGTGAATCACAATTGAATGCTACGAAAGGGGAACCAAGATGAGTTTCCTGCAATTGGCCAAACGCAACACCATCACGCTCGTCATCGGATGCCTGCTGTTCTGGGGCGGGTCCGTAAGCCGAATGGAGGCGCAGAACCTAGCCACAGGATCATTGACTGTTACCGTGAGAGACCCTTCGGGCGCAGTGATCAACGGGGCGCAACTCACGCTCACGGATATTCAGACGAACAACGTGCGCAAGGCAAAGACATCGGGAGCGGGGAATGCCACGATTCCGTATCTCAATCCGGCTCTGTACAGCCTGACGGTCAGCCACGGGGGGTTCAAAACCAAGATTTATCCCTCGGTCACGATTGACGCGGGACAGGTCACGAACATCGCCGTCGCCATGGAAGTGGGTGCTGCCACGCAGACTGTCATGGTTTCAGCTGCTGCTACGCCGCTTCTCCAGACATCCTCCGATACGCTTTCGACGACGATCAACCTGAAAGAGGTTCAAGATCTTCCGGTTTACGGCCGCAACGCCTTCAGTCTGGCATTTCTTGTGCCGGGCGCGGTGGGCAACAACTTCGACAATTTGCCGGGCGGCGCAGTGAATGTGAGCAACAACGGCTTCTCTACAATGACGAACCGCTTCAAGAGCGGAGGCTTTGATTCGGACGGATCGACCATCTCGAACCAGATCCAAAATGTTCAACAGTTCACGGTGCAGACGAGCCAGCTTGGCGCCAACCACGGCGGTACCTCCACCATGGATATCGGTTTCGTGACCAAGCGGGGGACGAATCATTTTCATGGCATGGTGTTCGAGGATCTTCGGAACACCGCGATGAATGCCAACAGTTGGTACAACAATGCGGTCGGACTGCCCCGGTCCATTGTGCAAATCAATGACTTCGGCGGCAGCATCGGCGGCCCCTTCATCCGGAACAAGTTCTTCTTTTATGCGAGTCTCGCAAACTTCCGTGAGCCATTTAACAGCACGGTGAGCACGACTATCGGCACACCGCTGGCGCTCTCCGGCATCTATGAATACATTCCGCAGGGCTCAGCCACCGTTGAGCAAGATAATGTGCTACAGGCAGGGGCGAGCGCGGGTTGTTCGACCTGTACGGCGACCATCAATCCGCTGATCGAGAAAGACCTTCAGAATATTGAATCCACCTATCACATGCCCGGGGTGACCCTAACGCCGGTGGATCTAAATCACGAATCCCTGAACTTTCTGAACAAGGGCTACACGGTAGACAAGTATCCGACCTTGCGCCTGGACTACAACATTTCTCCGAACCTGCGTTGGACGGGGTCGGCAAGCGGGTCGTTTGACTATGTCACCCATGCGGGAGGACCGCCGTATCCCGGCCCGCTCTACTCGAGTCAAGCCTACAGCTACGTGAGTCGTGGATACCAGGCGACGACCGGACTTGAGTGGAATATTGCGCCTACGCTATTGAATTCATTCAGTGTGGGTTACTTGTACACCGGGTTTACTTACAATTCGCAGGGTATTAATATCCCGACCGCTGCCATGGTTCAACAAGGCGACCTGGCATTTGGTTTTGGCCTGAACAGCGGCGTGAATGGTTTCGCTAGCCTCAAGGGCGGTTCGTTGTACCCGGTACTGGGGCTCAAGGACAACGTTTCATGGCAACATGGGCGACATAACTTCGAATTCGGGGTTTCGACATCGACTGAAGTCGACCACTACTACAACAATCAGTTTGTTCCGTATATCGGGGTGAATTACATTGCGACGGGCGACCCGGTTACGAGCGCGCTGGTGAATTCTCTTCCGGCGAACGCGCCGTCTTCGGCGGCCAGCGATGTGGAGGGTTTGTATGCAACCCTCAATGGCCGCATGACGTACTACTCTCTTGGGGAATTCGTTAACACGCAGAGCAAGCAGTTTGAACCCGGAATTTCGTTTAACCTGCATGAACGACTCACGCAATCGGCGCTCTTCGCGATGGATTCATGGCATGTAACTCCGGAACTGACCGTGAACTACGGCCTGCGCTGGGATTTCACAGGAGCATCGCACGATGAGACAGGATTTTACACGCATCCGACGGTTCCCGATATGTGGGGGCCGACACCGGTGGGGGCCCTGTTCCAGCCCGGCAATCTAGGCGGCGTGCAGAACCCGGTGGAGAAACCCGGCTCAACGGCTTATGCGCCGACGTACTTCCATCCGGAGCCGAACGTCGGTTTCGCGTGGAATCCGCGCGGTAAATCGAGTAACTGGTTCTACCGGCTGATGGGCAATGGAAAGACCGTGATCAGGGCCGGGTACAGTCTAACGAACTATACGGAAGGGGCGCAAAACTTCTGGAACTTCGGCTCCAACTTCGGCGCCAATTTCAATACCTATTTCACTGCCTTCCCGGTCGCTCCGGGCGGCGGCGCTCCCGGCCGCGGCTTCTACGATGCCGGTTCGTTGCAGTTGGGCGACCAACTACCGCCATTGGGATCGACTTCTCCGGTTCCTTACAATCCGATCATTCCCGAAGCGAGTCAAACGTTTAGTGGCACTTCATTCTTCACCTTCGACCCACATATCAAGCAACCCTACGTTGAGTCATGGACAGTCGGCATTCAGCGTGCGCTCTCGCGAAACAACGTGCTGGAAATGCGCTATGTAGGAAATGTCTCAAGAGATCAGTGGCTCGGCGTGAACTACAACGAGATCAATATTTTTGAAAACGGGTTCCTGAATGATTTCCGCGCGGCCCAGGCCAACCTGGCGCTTTCGGGAGGTACGACATTCCAGGGGCCGCATCCGACGCCGATCCTGACCCAGGCTTTCCAAGCCACGGGCGAGAACGCGAACTTTACCAACGGTCAATTTATTACATGGCTGCAACAGGGGCAGGCGGGTGCATTTGCCAACGCCCTGGCGGGTAATCCCAGTTACCTGTGCTCGCTGGTCGGGGCGGCGAACTTCAGCCCATGCCAGGCTGTCGGCGCCACCGGGGGCGGCAGCTATCCCATCAACTTCTTCGAGGTGAACCCCTATGCTGCCGGAGCGGCTGTGGATGAAATGACAAATGACGGCTATTCCAACTACAACGCATTGCAGATCGATTTCCGCCAGCATCTGAATCACGGCATGGAGTTCGACGTCAACTACACCTGGTCGCATTCGTTGGCGAACAACGTGCAGGGCAGCATTTCCCCGGGCGCTTACGGCGGCGGCGGCAACGCGACGCCGCTAGGTCCACAGGGGGCGAGCGTGGGGTCGAACGCCGCGCCTACCTTCTATACCTTGCGCGACAAACGGCTGAATTATTTCCCGAGTTCGTTCGATGTTCCCGATGTGCTTCACGCCAGCGGTATCTATGAGCTGCCGTTCGGACACGACCGGGAGTTCTTCAACAAGAACCGGGTTGCGAACTATGCGATCGGCGGCTGGACAATCGGCATGATCCTGAGCTACGAAAGCGGCGAGCCGTTCCTGTTCTTTGGTGGAACAGAGCCTTTTAACACGAATGACGGCGGCATTACGTTGACCGGCGTCACTCGGAGGCAGTTGCAGAGCCAGATCAAGGCCCGGCGCGTCCCAGGACATCCGTGGGTGAGTCTGTTCAATTCGAAGTATATTGCGGCATCGGGACAGGCAAACTATCAATACATCAGCCCGAACTTCCAGGCAGGAACGATTGGCCGGCTGATATGGCTGCACTCTCCGAAGTGGATTAACACGGATCTGGCCCTGACGAAGGTGATTCCGATTCACAAAGGCATCAGTTTCACTCTGCAGGGAGAGTTTCTGAACGCATTCAACCATCCAGCCTGGACGGGCATGGATACCGGGCTGCAGGACACAACGTTCGGCACCACGAACGAGACGGTCAACCAGCCTCGCAATGTCGAGGTTCGTGGAACCCTTCGCTTCTAGACAAACTCCAGTGCGGCCATTGTGCTCTGGCAACGATGGCCGTGATGGACAAGCGCGGTCATGAGGCTTTGTTGTCGCCCGTTGTAGGGGAGATTCCGGGGGGGGCTCCCAGTATGCCGATAGGTACCCCGACTGTAGCACCCGGAAAGAGACGGGGAGCCTACCTCGCGATATGAGGCGAGGCGACGCCCGCTTCCACGCAATCCCACGATTGGCCATTGTTCTCCGGGAACAATGGCCGTTTTTTTGTGCAGTCTGACAAGCGCGAGACGGGTGGCGAATCTCACTCCGGAAGCTGTGATCGAGAGGCACCCTCTGCAGAGGGGCGCTTCGGAATGCCGCAGCCTCCGGGAATGCGAAGCCGCTAATGGTCGATGGAATGGCGGCGGGTCGACCTTACGGTTGGTGTTTTCAGGAAATGCAAGGCAAGGCGTGCGCGGACCGATAGATCAGAATGGGGCCGGGCTTAGGAAACGAGACGTGAAGAGATTTGACGGATCGAAGCGGCAGGGTGTCCCGGGCTTTAAATGCATGAAGGTAATGCCGGGTTCGCGAGGTGCGCGAAGAGTTCGTGCCTGGGCAAAGCAGCTGTTGCAGCGCGGAGCGATCGAAGGCTGGGAGGCAGCCGTCCGGTTTGGCGCCGGACGGCTGCTCGTTGGTTAGTGCTTCGCCGGCAAGGTGGTAGCCAGCGGCATTATCTTGTGATCGAGGAGCGAGCGATTGAAAGCCGGCACCTGATGTTGCATGAGGTTGTTGTATGCAATGGTAGCCTTGGCCAGCTTTTGCTCGAGGTCTTTGGTCAGCTGATATTCAGTATCGGTTGGCGGGTAGCCCTGACCTCCGGCGACATCGCCGCCACCGGAACCGATTTCAGCATCAAGCCAGAGGAGGTTGAAGTAAATCTTGCTGGCAGAAAGGTAGGTTTTGGCATCGCCTGCGGCCAGTGACTTTGCCATGAGCTGATATTCGACCTTCTCCATGTCGGCGTTCATGTTGCGCGCCGAGGCGAGCATGGCCGTGTCGTGATAGTGCCCCAGCATGGCTTCGACGACGCCGAGCTGTTTGCGCATCCACTCGATCCTATTGACCATGGCGGAGACGCGATCGACATCGGAGAGAATGCGTTCCTGGAGTTTGACGGAGGCCTGCAGGCCGGCGAGTGTGGCATGGCTGTGCGGGTTCATGAGGATGGTGACCGGGGCGGTGTAGTGTTGGCCGTCGACGGTGAGCCTGGCGGTGTACTTGCCGGGGACTGCCATGGGGGTGGAGATGCGCCAGATGCCCCAGTGGGTGATGTGACGCCACTTGCGGGCGAAGAACCGAATTTCATAGAAGAGGTGCGGATCTTCCGGCGGTGTGGTGCGAAGCCGGATCTGATGCGGCTCGCTGTAGTGCATGCTCCAGGGGATGCGGTTGATGCCGGGGTGAGCCGTTGCCGTGATGGAGTCGATGACCTTGCCCTTGGTGTCGATGATGGCCAGTTTTACCGGCTGCGCGGGCGCGGACTTGAGGTCAAAGGTGAAGTAGACGTACTCGCTGTGGGGCAGGTCGTAGGTGGCCCGAGGGGTGAAGAAGCGCACCGGCGCGCCCGACTGGTTGCGGGCCATTTGCTCCAGGGGAGAGATGTCGTCGAGGATGTAAACGCCGCGGCCGTAGGTGGAAACCACGAGGTCGTGGAATTTCTTTTGAACGACAGTCCAATCGACGGGCGACGGCGGAAGTCCATCCTTTATATGGATCCAGTGGGCGCCGTCGTCGAGGGAGTAGTAGAGCGCATTACCGGTGCCGGCGAAGAGGAGGCCTGGCTGGTTGGGGTCTTCCGATACATCAAGCACGTAAGAGAGCGGCCCATGGGGAATGTCGCTGTCGATGCGGGTCCATGTTGCGCCGTAGTTGGTGGACTTGAGGATATAAGGGTCACGGTCGTTGATTATGTTGTAGTCGACGGAGACATAAGCCGTGCCTGGATGAAAGAAGGAAGGCTGGATGCTGGTGATTTCGCCACGGGGCGGTATGTGCAAATCGGCGGTAACGTCATGCCATTGCTTGCCGCCATCAGGGGTGTACCAAAGCTTGCCGTTATCGGTGCCGGCCCAGATGAGGCCCTTTTGGAGAGTGGAAGGCGCGATGGCAAAGGTGGTGTCGTCATAGAACTGACCGAGGTTGTCCG
>CAZWSD010000045.1:0-13637 GCA_964636535.1 uncultured Acidobacterium sp.
ACGACGTGGTAAAGGTTCGCTCGAACGTGCGGATGCAAGGCCTCTTCCTTAAAGAGGGAGAAGAGGTCGGGATCGTCAATCCAGAGACCGGTTCTTCCAAGATGGATAGCCTGGAAGACGAGAGGACATTCGATGCTGCTTCGGTGGAACGGGAGATAACCGCGCCCGAGTCGAACCGCAAAATTCTCGAAGAGATCAAAACCTATGCCACGGAGCATGAGGAAAAGTACGGCCGCTTTCCCAAGACGCTGATCTTCGCCGCGAATGATCTGCCGCACACCTCCCATGCCGATCAGCTTGTGAATCAGGCGCGAGATATTTTTGGAAGAGGAGACTCTTTCGTCCAGAAGATCACCGGGAGTCCGACGGTAGACCGTCCGCTTCAGCGTATCCGCGAATTTCGCAATCGTCCCAATCCGGGGATCGTCGTTTCCGTGGACATGCTAAGCACTGGCGTGGATATTCCCGATCTCGAATTCATCATCTTTTTGCGGCCTGTGAAGTCCCGCATCCTCTTCGAACAGATGCTTGGGCGCGGCACCCGCAAAGGCGAGAAGTATCCTGACAAGTCGCACTTCGTGGTATTCGATTGCTTCGATGGAACCTTGCTTGAATACTTCCGCCAGTCGACAGCCATGACCGCCGATTCTCCCGCCGGGGTCACCCGCACGATTCCAGAGATTGTCGAGGATATTTGGGCAAATCGAGATCGCGAATACAACATCCGCTGCCTTGGGAAACGCCTCCAGCGTATCGACAAGGAAATGCATGGAGACGCTCGCGAAGACTTTGCAGCTTTTGTTCCGGAAGGTGATCTTGCAGCATTCGCTAAGAATCTCCCTTCCGCCCTACGCGATCAATTCACGGTCTCGATGAATTTGCTGAGGAACGCCGACTTCCAGCGTCTTCTTCGAGACTACAAACGCAAGCCTCGTGTTTTCCTTGTCGCTCATACCGCCCAGGACGAGGTATCGTCCGAGTGGCTTGTGCGAGGTCTCGACGGCAAGGAATACAAGCCCGATGATTATCTCTCCGCATTCGCCGCCTACGTCGATGCCCATCGGTCGGATATCGAGGCCATTGCAATTCTTCTCAAACATCCGCAGAAGTGGAATCCCGATGCGCTCAAGTCTCTCCGTGATACTCTGACCGCCACACCGCAGCGGTTCACGGTGCCCAACCTGCAAAAGGCCTTCGAGTTGAGCCGCCACAAGGCGCTTGCAGACATCATTTCTATGGTGAAGAACGCAGCCGATGCGCAGAATCCGCTCCTCAGTGCGCCTGAACGCGTAGACCGAGCCATGAGCGCAATCAAGAACGGCAACAGCTTCACTGCCGATCAACTTGTCTGGCTTGACCGCATCCGGACACACCTTCAGGAGAATCTCTCCATCGATCAGGATGATTTTGAGAACCAGCCAGTCCTGAGCGACTTCGGAGGATGGGGGAAAGCATCCCGTGTCTTTGGCGAGACTCTACCGCAACTCATTCAAGAACTAAATAAGGCCATTGCAGCATGAGTGATATCGTTCAAAAACTTTGGGGATTCTGCCATACGCTGCGCCATGACGGCGTGGATTACGGCGACTATATCGAGCAGTTGACCTATCTGCTCTTCTTGAAGATGGCCGATGAGCGCGCCGTCGAAATTCCTGAGGGTTGCGACTGGGGGAGTCTCCGGACGCGCTCCGGTACGGACCTCACCGATCACTACAACGAGGTGTTGCGCACCCTTCGCTCCGCCGAGGGACTTCTCGGCGACATTTTTGCCCAGGCCACGTCCCGCTTCACCAATCCGGTGAATCTTCGTCGTCTCATTGCAATGATTGACGAGGAGGAATGGTCTTCACTTGATGTGGACGTGAAGGGCGCGGCATTCGAGGGGTTGCTTGAAAAAGCTGCGAGCGAGGGCAAGAAAGGTGCAGGCCAATACTTCACCCCGCGCGTTCTCATCCAGACCATCTGCCGCGTCATGAAGCCCGATCCACGTGGACACAAGAATTTCACTATCGCTGATCCTGCCTGTGGAACGGGTGGATTCCTTGTGAGTGCCTACGAATGGTTGGTTGCGGAAAGCAAAGGCGTGTTCGAACGCGCGGACGCAAAGCGCATTCGCACACAAACCTACTACGGGCAGGACCTTGTTGCCCGTCCACGCCGTCTCGCGCTCATGAACCTCTACCTGCATGGCGTTCAGCCTCACATCTACCTCGGTGACACGCTTTATGAGCCGGATCGGGGAGAGCGCTATGATGTCGTGCTTACGAATCCGCCCTTCGGCACAAGGGGAGCGAATCAGGCTCCTGACCGCGAAGACTTCACTATCGAGACGAGTAACAAGCAGCTCAACTTTGTGCAGCACGTCATGAATACGCTCAAGCCGGGTGGTCGCGCAGCAATGGTTCTGCCGGACAACTGTCTTTTTGAGGACAAGGCGGGTGAAGTCTTCGAAATTCTCATGCAGGATTGCAACCTGCACACTGTTCTGCGCTTGCCACGTGGCACCTTTACTCCCTATAGCCAGGGTGTAAAAGCGAACGTCATCTTTTTTCAAAAAGGCCTGCCGACGGAGAAGGTCTGGATCTTCGATGCCCGCTCTAACGTGCCCGGTATTACCAAGAAAGACCGCCCGCTCACCCGCGATCATTTCGTCGAGTTCGAAAAAGCCTACGGTAAGGACCCGAACGGCGAGAGCCGCCGCACGGACAGCGGCGAGACTGGACGCTTCCGGAGTTTCCCACTCGCAGCGATTAAAGAGCGCGGCTATAAGCTAGACATTACCTGGCTGAAAGATGAATCTCTTGAAGATTCGGAAGACTTGCCGGAGCCGCAGGAGCTTGCCGCCGAGGCAATCACCGAACTCGAAGCCATCGTGGACAGCCTGCGCGAGATCGTCACTCTTGTAGAAAATAATGAAGGCGTGGAAGCATGAAGGGCGAACTTCCGGAGGGATGGGCCAAGACACCGCTCCCTGAAATTGCCACTCGCGAAAAGTTCGCGATTGTGGACGGCCCTTTTGGGTCGGATCTAAAGCTATCTGACTATCTTGACGATGGGACAGTTCCTGTCTTAACAACGAGAAATCTAAACGGAATATATGACCCCAAAGCCGTGAGATTCATCTCACAGCATAAATTCGAACAATTAAAGCGGAGTAGCGTAATCCCAGGTGACATCCTGATTGCGAAAATCGGTTCTATTGGGAAGTCAAGCATCTACCCGGGGAATGCGCCCACAGCTATTATTCCAGCGAATCTTTGTAAAATCACGGTAGACCATCAACTTGCATATAACCGTTATATCTATTGGCAGATTGTTTCTCGGGAGTTTCAAGACAAGCTCCGTGAAATCACATCAGCAACGGCTCAGCCGGCTTTTAGCGTAAAACGCCTTAAGACACTATCCGTAAAGCTCGCTCCTCTAGCTGAGCAAGATCGAATCGTCGAAAGGTTGGAGAAGGTTCTCACGGAAATTGAGCGGTGCAAGGAGCGCATGGCGAAGATTCCGGTGTTGCTCAATCGCTTCCGCCAATCCATTCTCGCCTCAGCCTGCTCCGGCCACCTCACCGCCGACTGGCGGGAGACTCACTGCGCAGATCGAGAAGATTCTGGCAATGGTGATGAGCTACCTCCTGGATGGAATCCTGTCGTTGTTGGTGACGTGATCGATGATCTGAGATACGGAACTTCCGCCAAGTGCTCGCCTCAACCGAATGGCTCCGCCGTTCTCCGCATTCCGAACATTGGAAGTGGAATTATTGATCACTCGGAGCTGAAGTACGCCCGCTTGCCGGAGGCGGAACGTAAGAAATTAGCTCTGGTTCCGGGCGATGTTCTGATGATTCGCTCTAACGGCAGTGTTTCGCTGGTTGGGAAAACTGCTGTTGTTGGGGATTGTGAGAAAGGGTTTGCTTACGCGGGCTATCTTATTCGCCTCCGTGTGAAACCCAAAGCGATTTTGCCCCTGTTCTTGCATTATTGCTTCGCAAGCAGTGACATGCGCCAGCAGATTGAAATACCTGCGCGATCCACGAGCGGAGTCAACAACATCAACAGCGAAGAAGTCCGCCAACTTCATTTGCTTCTCCCGCCAGTTGAAGAACAACGAGAAATCGTACAACGCGCAGCAAAGCTTCTGGCGCTCGCAGACCGGATCGAAGATCGATATCAGGGAGCCAAAAAGCAGGTGGACAGCCTGACGCAATCGATCCTTGCCAAGGCCTTCCGTGGTGAGTTGGTTCCCACCGAAGCCGACCTCGCCGCCCGCGAAGGCCGCGACTACGAGTCCGCCGCCCGACTTCTTGAGCGCATCCGCGTCACAAGCACGAAACCAAATACCGTAAGTGAAAGTGGCCGACACCGAAGAAGTAAACAACAATTGAGAAAGTAAGCGAGAATTATCTCATGCCTTGGAATATCGGACTTCAGGGAACCGCCCTCGATATTGCCTCATATCCTGGCACGCCACTGCGCGTTGTTGCTGGGCCCGGCACTGGTAAGACATTCGCGCTGATGCGGCGGGTTGCACGTCTTCTGGAAGAAGGCACACAACCGAATCGAATTCTCGCTGTCACTTTCACTCGGACAGCCGCAAATGATCTTGTTGAAAAGCTGGGACAGCTCGGAGTGCCCGGAGCGGATCAGGTGGCGGCAAAGACGCTTCATTCGCTGTCATTCGGCCTCCTGAGTAGAGCCGCCGTTTTCAATGCGCTGGGCCGAACGGCGCGTCCTCTTATGGACTGCGAAGTAGACGCGCTCCTTTGCGACCTTCAAGAGGATTTTGGAGGAAAGAGAGCGGTCAATAAGTTGATTGAGGCTTTTGAGGCATACTGGGCGCGGCTTCAACATCATCAACCTGGGTTTCCAAATGATCCGACAGAACAGTTGTTTTCGCAGGCGCTCCGCAACTGGCTGGTTTTTCATCAAGCCATGCTCATCGGCGAAGTCGTCCCGTTAGCCCTCGATTTCGTCACGCAAAACCCCGCACATCCTGACATTCCGCAGTTCGACCACGTGCTCGTCGACGAATATCAGGATCTCAACCGCGCGGATCAGGAGTTGATCGATGCCCTTGCTCAGGGAAGTTCTGTAACGATCATCGGAGACGAGGACCAATCGATCTATAGTTTCCGGCACGCTCACCCGGAAGGAATTGCGCAGTATCCTCAGGCGCATCCTCAGACGCACGATGAGCTCCTGAATGAATGCCGTCGTTGCCCACAGCGAGTCGTAGCAATAGCAAACTCTCTAATTCGCCACAACCAGCGCTCAGCGCCAAAGGTATTGAATCCGTTCCCGCAGAATGTCACGGGCGATGTCTACATCGTGCAGCACCTCACGGTTGACGACGAAATCACCACGCTCGCCGATTACATAGATTGGTACCTTCAGAACCACCCAGGAATGGCCGCCGGGGAAGTTTTGGTCCTCGCCAATCGGCGTGCTATCGGAAATGGGATTCGTGACGCGCTAAACACGAAAGCGCAACAAAATGGCCGTCCATGGTCCGCTGAAAGCTTCTATTTTGAGGATGCGCTCAAGTCACCAACCGCAGCGGAGGCATTCTCGCTTCTAGCCTTGCTGGTTAATCCTGAGGACCGGCCTGCTTTGCGGTATTGGCTAGGCGAAAACCGGCCCGACTGTCGGCGGCGTCAATACGCACGCCTTCGACAGTACTGCGAACAACACGGAGTTTTGCCGAATCAGGCACTAGCAGCTATTAGCGCGGGAACGGTTACTCTTTCGCATTCAGGAGATTTGGTTGCGCGTTACAACGAATTGACTGGGCGCCTTGCAGCACTCGCACCGCTTAACGTTCCTCAGGTCATCGACGTGCTATTTCCTGATGGCATTCAGGACGTCGCTTCTTTGCGTCGAGCTGCTTTGTTGATCGCCCCGAATATCCAAACCCCGCAAGAACTTCTGAATGAGCTGCGGACCGACATTACGCAGCCAGAGTTGCCCGGAACCCAGGGACAATCAGTTCGAATCATGAGCCTCCATAAGTCGAAGGGGTTGACCGCCCGCCTAGTCGTGCTGGCCGGTTGCGTCTCTGGCATTTTGCCGACGATTGATTTCAGTGCCTCGCCGCAGGAGCAAGAAAGGCAGAGGCAGGAGCAGCGCCGTCTGTTTTATGTAGGGCTCACTAGAAGCACTGAAACACTCGTGATTAGTAGCGCTGTACGCATTCGTCGGGGGATGGCTATGCAGATCGGCATTCCCGTGCCGTCGCGAGGCCAACAAGGTATGGTTAGCCTACCAGCGAGCCCGTTCTTGGCAGAATTGGGACCGAACGCTCCTGCGCCTCTTCGTGGAACCGTATGGCGTACGCACCTCGGCTTCTAAAAAGCGAAGGCACGGTGCAGCACATCGTAAAGTGTTAGATCACTGGCCGTCACGCGATTGGTAACGGATATTCGCGGCACTCGATCCGGTCGCCGTGGTACTCGACTTCGAGAACAGCGTTAATGATTTCACTTTTGCCAATATGGTCCAGCGTAGCTTGAAAGAGTTCCCGCTGCCGTAGGGGTGTCACGTTGGGAACAATAATGACGAGGCCCGCATGGACCGGAGCGCGATTATAGAGCGCGAGAAAATCCGACCGGTTATTGGTCACAAACGTATAGTCGCTTTCGATGATCGTATCCATCAATTGCCAGTCCTTCGCGCCACCCAGCCCGAGATAGATCACATGATCTGCTGCATAACCGGCATCATGAGCAAGGTCGGCTAGAGAAGTATGCAGACATTCGTCAATCAGGAACTTCGCCACGCTCAAGCCACCGCGCGACGCTGACGAGTAACCCGAACCGGCTTCTTTTTGGCCCAGGGTCGATGTGCCGGGCGGCCACGGCGGGGAAACGCTGCCACGTAGAGGGGAGCGAGTTCCACCTGTTCCCGGCCGAGAGCTGGATATCCTGCCAGAATTTCATCGCCGGTCGCCCCTTGAGCGACCATATCCGCTACGAGTTCGACAGGGATACGTGTGCCCTTGAAGACCGGCGTACCGCGCATGATCTCCGGATCGGACACGACCATGTTCTGCACTTTGCGCAGTCGCTTCAGCTCTTGTTCGACTTCTCTGCGTGCTTTTTTGACCTCAATCACCAACGCCGATCCACCCTCAACCGTGACTGAGTTGACCTCGGGGCTGGAAATAACCGCCTTCGCCACTTCGCGCCGTGTGGCGATTGGCAACAGTCGTACCCCTTCGGATTCCAGTCGAAGATATACGAGTTGCTGAGGTGACAGAAGACGCTGAACTTCACTGCCCTTACGCATCTTGGAAGGGCTGATGATGCGAACTTCGATCAATTTCTGAACGGCTTTTAACGGCAGACCAGATACTGCCGATGCCTGTGACGGAGTATAGATATTTTCTGTCATATAATAATTCTACCCCAAGCAGGGATGATTTATTTCAGATTCTTTCGATGTCGTCGATTTTGTAGCGGTCAGTGCATCCAAGAGCCACAACTCTCAACAGGAGGCAAAATGGCTTCTATAAGCTATACAATCGAAAGCAGTTATTTTCTACTGCTTTCAACAGGCATCTATAAAAGAGCTGGCCTGCTTTGGGAGCAGAGGGTCGGGGGTTCGAATCCCTCCGCCCCGACCATCGACCACGGACGAGCCGGCGCACTTCGCTCGCCACGGTTCAGGAGCGCTCCGATTGCCCGGCGACACTGAAACCCACGAGAGCCGCACCAAACCTTCTTCCGCAGCGTCATGGCGGGCATTCCAGCCGAGCACCGCCTCACCATCTACCAGTCCATGTCGATTCCAGCCACATGGACATCGAGTACAGTTCTCTCCCGCTTCTGGCCGGTCTGACTGCGCTTTTGGGCTGCTCGAAAATAGTGCTGCTGTGATCATCGGCGCTATGCTCATATTCCCCTCATGAATCCGATCTTGTCGGCTGCTCTGGCACTGTCACTCGGTGATTACAAAATGGGGAAGCACTCGCTACTTTGTCGACAGGCCAATCTGCCTGCTTACCTGCCTGTGCTGTCTTCGCAAACAATGCATCGTGGAGCCTTGTCGTTCCAGAGCCTTCGAATTTGCCCGTCGTTCACAAATTGTGACGCGTGATACTTTGCTCTGTGCGCATCTCAACTACTATTGAGACCTCAAAATTTCATTCGAGGAGATGCACATGGCCGCTGCCCTTCACGCCCCGTTGTCCATCCAGGAAAAGCCCCTCTCGCAAGAAGAGCTCGAACGAATCAATGCCTACTGGCATGCCTGCAACTACCTCGCGGCCGGCATGATCTATCTGCGCAGCAATCCTTTGCTCCGCGAGCCCCTACGCCCTGAGCACATCAAGAATCGCCTGCTCGGCCATTGGGGATCGGATGCCGGCCAAAGCTTCATCTGGGTCCATCTCAACCGCCTCATCCGCAAGCGCGACCTCAACATGATCTATATTTCCGGCCCCGGCCACGGCGCGCCCGCCATGCTCGCCAACAGCTACCTTGAAGGCACCTATTCTGAGGTCTACCCCGATAAGTCGCAGGACGCCGATGGCATGCGCAAATTCTTCCGCCAGTTCTCCTTCCCCGGCGGAATCGGCAGCCACTGCACGCCCGAGACCCCCGGATCTATTCACGAAGGCGGCGAGCTCGGCTACAGTCTTTCGCACGCCTTCGGCGCTGCCTTTGACAATCCTGACCTCATCGTCAACGTCGTCGTCGGCGATGGCGAGGCCGAAACAGGCCCCATGGCCACCTCGTGGCACTCCAACAAATTCCTCAATCCCATTCGCGACGGTGCCGTGCTGCCCATTCTGCACCTTAACGGTTACAAAATCGCCAATCCCACAATCCTCGCGCGCATTACAAAAGACGAACTGCGGGCCCTCTTCGAGGGATATGGCTGGAGACCCTGCTTCGTCGAAGGCGACGACCCCGAGTACATGCACCAGCAAATGGCCGCCACCCTCGACGCCTGCATCACCGAAATTCACGAAATCCAGCGCGCGGCCCGCGAATCCGGCACATTTGACCGCCCGCGATGGCCCATGATCGTCCTGCGTTCCCCCAAGGGCTGGACCGGCCCCAAGGAAGTCGACGGCCACAAGGTCGAAGATTTCTGGCGCGCCCATCAGGTGCCCATCCTCAACGTCCAGGAAAACGCCGAACACCTCGCGCAACTGGAAAATTGGATGCACTCCTACCATCCTGAAAAATTGTTCGATCAGCACGGCAGGCTCCTCCCCGAACTGCGCGCCACCGCCCCCGATGGCTCCCGGCGCATGAGCGCCAATCCTCACACCAACGGCGGGCGCCTGAGAAGGCCGCTCAACCTGCCCGACTTCAGGGAGTTTTCCCTCAAACTCAAGCGCCCCGGCGAAACCTACGCCAGCGCCACGCGAACGCTCGGCGAATATCTCGCCGAGATTATGCGCCGCAACGGCAACTCATTCCGCGTCTTCGGACCCGATGAAACCGCCTCCAACAAGCTCGACGCCCTCTATGCCGCAACCAAGAAAACCTGGGAAGCCGAATTCAAGCCCGAAGACTTCGATGGCGGTGAACTCGGCCAGGACGGCCGCGTCATGGAAATGCTCAGCGAGCATACCCTCGAAGGCTGGCTCGAAGGCTATCTCCTCACCGGCCGCCATGGCTTCTTCGCCAGTTACGAGGCCTTCGTCCATGTCATCGATTCCATGTTCAACCAGCACGCCAAGTGGCTCGAAAAATCCAAGGGCGAAATCCGCTGGCGCGCCCCCATCTCGTCGCTCAACCTGCTCATCACTTCCGTCGTCTGGCGCCAGGACCACAACGGCTTCACCCATCAGGATCCCGGATTCCTCGACATCGTCGCAAACAAGAGCCCCGACGTCGTTCGCATCTATCTGCCGCCCGACGCGAACTGCTTGCTCCGTGTTGCAGATCACTGCTTCAGGAGCGTGAATTATGTGAACGTAATCGTGGCCGACAAGCAGCCGCATCTCCAATACCTGACTGCAGAAGAAGCCGACAAGCACTTCACCAAGGGCATCGGAATATGGGATTGGGCCAGCACCGATCGATGCGAAGAACCGGATGTGGTCATAGCCGGCGCCGGAGACATCGCAACCATGGAGGCACTAGCCGCCACAGCCCTGCTGCGCAAGCATTTCCCCAATCTCAAAATTCGATTCGTCAACGTCGTCGACCTCTTCCGCCTCGTCACCGACGCAGAGCACCCGCACGGGCTCCCGGACCGCGACTACGACTCCCTCTTCCCGCCGGACAAACCGGCCATCTTCAATTTTCACGGCTATCCCCAGCTCATCCATCGTTTAACGTACAAGAGAAACAATCACGGCAATCTTCACGTTCACGGCTATCGCGAGCGCGGCAACATCAACACGCCGATGGAACTTGCCATCATGAATCAGGTCGATCGCTTCCATCTGGCCATGAACGTCATCGACCGCGTGCCTCGCCTGAGCCCGATAGCCGGACACATAAAAGATTGGCTGCGAGATCAGGTAATCGAATATACGCATTATGCGCATGATCACGGAATTGACCCCGACACTATTACAAATTGGACCTGGCCTGCGTGAATAAAAACACTACTGCTCCCTCCACTCCCCTTGTCCTCGCTGTCAACAGCGGGTCGTCTTCCCTCAAAGTCGGCCTGTACCGCGACGATGAAGGCCGCCTCTCGAAACTCGTCAGTGGCTCTGTCAGCGGTGTCGGTCGCGTGGACGGCTCACTCAAACTCACTGCCGCAAACGGCGACGTGCTGCTCGATCGTTGCTATTCGCTCTCTACCCAGCAACAGGCCCTGGGAGAAATGATGCGCGCGCTGTCCGTCGTCTCTCCGGGTGAACTCTCCGCGGTCGGGCATCGCGTCGTTCACGGCGGCCCCGACCTGATTTCGCATCAGCTCATCACTCCTCAAGTGATGAAGACCCTCAGAGCCTCCGTTCACTTTGCCCCTTTGCATATTCCTCCTTCGCTCAACCTCATTGAGGAAACCTCGCGCCTCCTTCCCCATGTGCCGCAGTTCGCATGCTTCGATACGGCCTTTCATGCCACGCTGCCGCCCGTCGCCCACCACTATGCGGTCCCCGAGCGCTTCTATGAACAGGGACTGCGCCGCTACGGCTTTCACGGTTTGTCCTACGAATCCATCGTCGCCCGCCTCAAGGAAGACGACGAGCTTCCCCGCCGGCTCATCTGTGCCCATCTCGGCTCCGGCGCAAGCCTGGCCGCGATCCTCGACGGAAAATCCGTCGACACCTCCATGGGGCTCACCCCTTTGGGCGGCATACCCATGTCTTCGCGTCCCGGCGATCTCGATCCCGGCGTGTTGCTCTACATCCTTCGCGAAGAACGCTTCACCGTCGACGCGCTGGAAAAAATGCTCAATCACCAGTCAGGCCTCTACTCGCTCTCCGGCGGCGAAACAGACATGCAATCTCTGGTCGAGTCGCGGGAGAAAGGAGGCCCGCGCGCCACACTCGCCGTGGAAGCCTTCGCGATGAACGTCCGAAAGTTCATCGGCGCCTACGCTGCCGTGCTCGGAGGGGTTGACCTGCTGGTCTTCAGCGGCGGCATAGGAGAACACAGCAAGGTTGTCCGCAGCCTTTGCTGTGAGGGGTTGGAACCGCTCGGCATCACGCCCGGCGATGCGCTCCATCCCTCGCCCGGAACCAAGATTCGCGTCTTGCAGGCCGATGAAGAAAAGCAGATCGCCCGTCACTGCTTCCACCTGATCAAAGAGACAGACGCCGAGGCGCCCTGCCTTGCTCAGCCCTCCACCGGTTCCACGTAGAACATTTCGTTGGTCGGACGAAAGCTGTTTGCAACGTAAAGCGGCCGGCCTTCTGCCGTCGAATGCAGAGATACAACCCGAATCCTGCGCCTCCGCGCCTCCGCCAGCGCCATCTCGATCAGGTGGCTCGCCAGCTTTCGCCGTCGGTAAGCCGGCTCCACGTAAACGTTCAGCAGGTATCCTCGCTGTGTAGCAACCGGATCCAGTGGATGGGGCGGCCAGTCGAGCAGCAGCAGCCCCGCACCGGCCACGGCCTTGCCCTCGGCTTCCGTCACCCAGCCAATGTACTTCCCCTCTTCAATCATCCGCGCCACCCATGGCGTATGCGCTTCAGCCATCCGGTCAAGAACCTGGTTGTCGGGTCGGCCCGCATCCACAAACATCCGGCGGCGGTGATGAGTGATCAACGCGGCGTCGGCAGCGGTGGCAGGGCGGGTGGTGAACATGGCAAAAGTATAGTGCCAAACCATGAACGCCTGCGGTCGCTCCGCCATCGCGGTTACGATATTCCCATGCCTGAGTCAATCTCTCTCGACCGTTCCCGCCTGCGCGCCGGCATGCGCACGGCGCTAGCCGTCTCCGGCGGGGCAGACTCGGTTGCCTTACTGCGAGCCATGCTCCAGCTCGCCCCTGAAATTGGCCTCCTTCTCTCGGTCGTCCATGTGCATCATGGCATCCGCGGTCAGGCTGCCGATCAAGACGCCGCTTTCGTAGAATCCCTCGCCGAGCACTATCGATTGCCCTTCCACCTGCGCAAGGTGGATACACCGGCATACGCCGAACAGCATCGGCAGTCGCTCGAAGAAGCGGCCCGCAATCTTCGCTACGCCATCTTCGGCGAACTCCTGCGGCAGCGGTCCGCTGACGCTCTCCTCACCGCCCACACCCTCGACGATCAGGCCGAAACCGTCCTGATCAAGCTGCTGCGCGGCGCATGGACCGAGGGACTCAGCGGCATTCATCCCGTCCTCGAATCTCCGGGCGGAATCATTCTCCGCCCTTTGCTCGGGGTCCGCCGCGCCCACATCGAAGCTTGGTTGCGCCATCTCGCGCAGCCCTGGCGCGAAGACGCCACCAACATCGACATCGCCTTCACACGGAACCGCGTGCGTCACAAGCTTCTGCCCGAGCTGGCCACCTACAACCCCCAGATTGCCGCGTCCCTTGCGCACCTGGCGGAACTGGCCCGCGATGAAGAGGCGTACTGGCAGCAGGAAATGAATCGGCTGCTGCCCACGCTCCTGCTGCCCGGCCGCGCAACGCGAGGCGGCGGACGCGCCGTATCCACCCATCCCGGCCAGGCCAGTCTTGGAATCGAACTGGAGCGGCTGCGCACGCTGGCTCCGGCCCTCCGCCGCCGCGCGTTGCGCGAAGCGGCTCGCCGCCTTGGACTAAACCTCGACTTCGAACCCGTTGCCCGCCTCATGGCCATGCTCGAACCCGGCGCCCCCAAATCGGCGCCGCGCCGTCAACAGCTCACCGCCCGGCTTCGTGCTGAGCGCACGGCACGGGAACTGCGTCTCATCCTTGCAACCGCTGCGCCAACCACCGCCGCTGGCCCCGCGCCGAGCAAGCCCACCCCCGATCCCGTTACAATCCCTCTGCCCGGCGAAATGAATGCGGACAGCTACGGCTTGCATATCCGTGCCAGCCTCCTCGACACCCCCACGCCTCGTCAGTCATCGTACGCAACGTTGGAGCCCCTGATCCTGCGCCATCCCCAGGCCGGTGATCGAGTCCGCCTGCGCTACACCTCCGGCAAAAAACCGCTCAAGGAGGTCTTCGCGCGGCTGCATCTGGACTCCTCCAGCCGCTCCACCTGGCCGCTCATTGTCTGGCGCGATCAGGTTGTCTGGATGAAAGACG
>CAZWSD010000046.1:0-12523 GCA_964636535.1 uncultured Acidobacterium sp.
CTGCTCAACCTCCGCCACCTCGCCAACCGCCTCAATTACGAAGCCACCCTCGACGCCTACTTCACCAGGGGCCAAACTCCGCCCGACACCCTCCGGCCACCCGTCGCAGGACCGCCCACCAGCTCCCACCTCACCCAGGAAGACATCGAAAAATGGCTCCAGACAGGCTGGAAAGCCTGCCAGACACGCGCCCAGGCCATCGAACTGGCACGCAACGCCATCCACCAAGACATCCCCCTATCCACCCCCATACCCCCAGAATCCGCCTTCTCCATCCACCCGCGAAAACAGCATTCCGCATAAAAATCCAGCCCCACGCCGATTGCACACTATGAAAATGCCCCCCAGCCACCCAACCCTGCCAGGCACGCGCACCCGTGCCGGCTACTCCCAGCTCAGCACCACCTTGCCCGTCGCGCCTCCAATCATCGCCTCGAAGCCTTTCTCAAACTCCGTGTACGAGTAGCGATGCGTGATCACCGGCGTAATATCCACCCCGGACTCCACCAGGACCGACATCTTGTACCACGTCTCATACATCTCGCGCCCATATATCCCCTTGATCGTGATCATGTTGAAGATCACCTTCCGCCAGTCGATCTCCATCGCCTTCGCCGGAATCCCCAGCATCGCGATCTTCCCGCCGTGGCACATATTCTCGATCATCTCCACGAATGCCGCCTGGCTGCCGGACATCTCCAGCCCCACGTCGAACCCCTCCAGCATCCCAAGCTGCCGCTGCGCCTCGGCCACCGGCGTCGCGCGCGGATCAATCGCCAGCGTCGCCCCCATCTTGCGCGCCAGCTCCAGCCGGAACGGGTTCAGATCGGTGATCACCACATGACGCGCCCCTGCCTTCCGCACAATCGGAATCGCCATTAACCCAATCGGCCCCGCCCCCGTAATCAGAACGTCCTCGCCCAGCACCGGGAACGTCAACGCGGTGTGCACCGCATTGCCAAACGGGTCGAAAATTGCCGCAACCTCTTCCGGAACACCCTCGTGATGCCTCCAGATGTTGGTCATCGGCAGAGAAATATATTCGGCAAACGCCCCCGGCCGGTTCACCCCCACGCCACTCGTCCGCGCACACAGATGCCGGCGCCCCGCAAGGCAGTTCCGGCAGCGGCCGCACACCACGTGCCCCTCGCCGCTCACCAGGTCGCCCACCCGGAAGTCGCTTACATTCGATCCCACCGCGGCAATCTCGCCCACAAACTCGTGCCCGATCACCATCGGCACCGGTATCGTCTGCCGGGCCCACTCATCCCACTGGTATATATGAACGTCCGTCCCGCAAATCCCGGCCTTCCGCACCCGGATCAGAACATCGTTGATCCCGTACTCCGGCATCGGCACTTCTTCCAGCCACAAACCGCGCTCCGCGCGGCTCTTCACTAGCGCTCGCATAGGCTCTCCCTCAAAACCGAACTTACTAGCCTACGACAGCTTCACCTCCACCACAATGCCACGACCCTGCGCCTCACGCGCCCCTCTCGGCAACCACCACTCAACTCTCCTTCCGCAGATGCGACATCGTTCCCCGGGGAAACGAGGTCGACTCACGCACCACCAGTTCCGTCGTGATCTTGTACTCCCGCTGAGCCGGATGATCCGTCTCCTCTACCGCCGCCCGCAACGCCGCCACCGCCGCCTTCGCAAGGTCATAGCGCGACATCCGAACCGTCGTCAGCGGCGGCATCGTTACCTCGGCTATATGAATATTGTCGAACCCGATCACTGAAAACTCATCCGGCACTCTCATCTTTGCCCGGTATAACTGGTGCAGTACCCCAATCGCCGTCATATCGTTCGAGCACATCACTGCCGTCGGCAGATCCTTGCTTGCCAGCAGCTCCTCCATCGCCCGCGTCCCCCCCTCCAGCGTATGATCGCCTTCTTTCACCCATCCCGCAGTTACCGCAATCCCGCACTCCTTCATCGCCTTGTTAAACGCCGCCAGACGCGACTTTGCCGAGTGCAGCCTCACCGGTCCCGCGATGAATGCGATCTTTCTATGCCCCAGCGCCGCCAGATGCTGCACCCCCTGTCGAATCCCATGATGGTAATCCACCTTCAGCACGCTCACCCCGGGACGCTCCGGCCCCACATCCACAAACACCATCGGGATCTTCCGCTGCGCCAGTTGTTCCAGCAACGGCTCCTCGATGCCGAACGTCATGATCGCCACCCCCTCCACCTTCCGCTCGATCATCCGCCGGATGCTCTGAGCCATCCGCTTCGGATCGTAGTTCGTCGAACTGATCAGAACCTCATAACCATGCTCAATCGCTACATCCTCAAATCCCTGGATCAACTCCGGAAAAAATGGATTCGTGATCTCCGATACGATCAACCCGAAAATCCGGCTCCGCCCCGACACAAGCGCTCTCGCCTGCGTGTTCGGGAAGTAGTTCAGCTCCTCAATCACTTCCCAAACCCGCTTCGCCAGCTTCGGATTCACCGTCGGAACACGATTCATCGCGCGCGATACCGTCGCAATCGACACATTCGCAAGCTTCGCAATCGTTCGAATGTCCAACCGCTCCTGAGTCTCGGCCTTTGTCTTCTTCGTGGCAGTTGATTTCTTAGGCATATCTGGTTCTCTCCGCCGATTCTCAAACGATCGCAGCACCTTCACGAATCCGCATTCGCTGGTAACCGGAAATTAACAAATTGAACTCTATGACCGGAAGACGAAACATCGACTCAACGCCATGCGCCTCATCCCTTCACCTTGCAAAACGCGTGACAATATCGCTCACGGCATCCTTCGCTTCAGCCAAACCTGAATCTCTTTGAAAATGCCTGCCGCCGCTCCGGTTCCAGTTCCCAAATCGCTCTCCATGAGGACAGCCCCCTGAAACGGGGGCCCGGCCTCGCCACTTCATAACTACTGTACGTGCATCTCAAGCACATTGATCGAGTAAGGCGCAAACGTGTGCCGGACCTCTGATCCATACCAATCCACCTTCTCCGTATCCGGCACAACATTGTTCGGATCGGTGATCGTATTCGTCGCATGCGTGCTCTTTGCCTCCAGCCTCACCAGTGTTCCCCTCTGCTCGACCGCTCCCGCGCCTTTAATATCCAGCCTCAACGCCTCCGCCTTCGGCGAGGCATTCACGATCTTCACGTACAGCGTATGCGTCGCCTCATCCCGAGTCACAGATTCAAAGCACAACGGCCCTGCCCCAGTCAGCTTCGAAGCCACTACCTGGTTCCCGAGGTAGCTGCTGAACATCACCTGCGCCCAGTAGCTCGGTGAACCATAGCTGTGAAGCGCGTCATATCCAATCAGGTTCGTGCCCCATTGCGCCGCCATCGGGTTCACGTTCACAAACAACGGTGCATAGCTGGCCATGATTACCAGATCGCTGTTCCGCTCCAATCCCGTCATCCAGGCCGCATCGCTCAGCGCAGCCCCAAAATCCGGCGTGGGAGACCCTTCCAGCGTCGCCCATTCACCAACAAAGATCTTCGGACCCTTGCGGCTCACCTTGTCGTAATGATGCGTATCGCTCAAAAACTCCTGCGGCGTCCGGTAGAAATGATCGTCCACTACATCCGGCTGCACATCGCCCTTCACCGGCATCGTCGCTATCAGCTTCAACTTCGGATAAGCCTTCCGAATCGCCCTTGCAAACTGCGCGAATCGCCCGTGAGAACCGCTGTAGCTGTGCGAAGGATCAAAGAAGTCCTCATTGCCAATTTCCACATACTTCAATTTGAAGGGCGCCGGATGACCATCCCTCGCACGCACCGCGCCCCACTTGGTCGTTGCGCTGCCCGTCACATACTGAATCTCCTCCAGCGCATCCTTCACGTAAGGCTCAAGCTCCGGGCCCGGCCGAATATGCTGATGGTCCAGCGCATACCCCGCATACACCGCCAGTACCGGCTGCATATGCAGATCCTGGCACCAGTCCAGAAATTCCAGCAGGCCCATGCCATCCGAAGACTCGTAACCCCACGGGCTCGGATGCGTCGGGCGGTCCACAATCGGCCCAATCGTGATCTTCCAGTCGTACCAGTCGGCCAGCGAATTCCCTTCAAGATAGTTGCCGCCCGGGAAGCGCAGGAACTTCGGATGCATCGCCGCCAGCTTCTTCATCAGATCAATGCGGTCACCGTTCTTCTGGTTGTCGTACGTCGGCGGAAACAGCGATACAACATTGATCAGCACCGACCCCGGATGACTCACCGTAATACGAACAAAATTATCCTCCGACTCGGCCACCTCGCCCGTGCGCATCGTCGCCGAGTACCGCTTCCACTCCGGCCCCGCCGCGGGAAACGTCGCGCTGGCCATCACTCGGCCTGTCGACTGGTTCACAATCGCCATCGTGACCGGACCAGGATTCTCGCCTCCCGCCGATTTCAGATAAATGGAAGCGCGATACGTCGTATTCGGCCATACTGGCACGCCCCAGTAGCCGGGATTATCCAGACCGCCCGGATCAGCCGGACTTGCCTTCGTCGCCGTCAGTTTCAGGCTATACGGCAAAGCCTCGCTTGGCCCCGTCTGGTCGTCCACAGACATCGAAATCCCATCCTCGGCATTCTGATCCAGATTCCATACCTTGTGGAAGCTGTGATGCTCGCGGCCGAAGAATGTCCTGTCGCGAATCAGCTCTGCATAAAGGCCGCCGTCGTACGAATGGTTGATCTCTTCGGTCATCAATCCGTACAGCGTGGGGCTCACTGCATGAAGCGGCTGATTGTACTGCACCGTAAGTTCCGCTGACCCGCCGGACAAGGCGGGCGTTTGCGCCAACCCGGCAACAGAGACGGCTATCATCGCCGCTCCAGTGAAACTGGTTCGGAACAACCGACGAAAATTCATGTATCAACAACCTCCGGGAAACGTTTCGTCCGAGAGTGTACTCTTATCCGCGGCCTTCCGGTTCCTTTTCAACCCCGGAACTCATCTCGCCCTGACGCAGCCTCACTCTTCGATATAGTCTATTGACAAGTCAGGAGTGGTTGCATAATCTCGCCATGACTGGCGAGGAAAATGTTTTCTTGACCTCACTCCGCAAGGAACCGCACCGCATGCTCCAACATCTCAAAGAGCAAGTTCTTGAAGCCAATCTCGACCTCGTCCGGCAAGGCCTCGTCCTCTTCACCTTCGGCAACGCCAGCGGCATCGACCGCGATCAAAATCTTGTCGCCATCAAGCCAAGCGGCGTCCCCTACCAAAAACTCCGCCCCGAGGACATGGTCGTCACTGACCTCACAGGCAAAATCATCGAAGGTTCTCTCAAACCTTCCTCTGATCTCGCCACCCACCTGCTCCTTTACAGGGAATTCCCTTCCATTGGCGGCGTCGCTCACACCCATTCCGACTTCGCAACTGCATGGTCGCAGGCTCGCATGCCCATTCCACCTCTCGGCACCACGCACGCGGACTATTTCTACGGCGAAATTCCCGTCACCACCGACCTCACAGACGAGGAAATCAATGGCGGCTACGTACTCAACACCGGCCTCGCCATCGCCCGCAGATTCAAGAATCTCGATCCCCTCGCCGTCCCCGGAGTTCTTGTCGCAGGGCACGCTCCCTTTGCCTGGGGCAAAGATGTTCTTCTCGCCGCACACCACGCCGCCTTGCTCGAAACCGTTGCTCGCATGGCGTATCACACTGTAACTCTGAACCCGAACTACCGTGCTGTCTCTCAGGCACTCCAGGATCGGCACTATTTTCGCAAGCATGGCGCCAAGGCTACGTATGGCCAATAGAAAATCCCTTTATTACAACCAGCCGCCCTCTTTTTCTGATACCGTTTTTGAAGCGTGATTTTGCTTCCATTTCGTTTTTCTTGACTAGAAGTGGGAAGTGTTTCCATTTCTGGCAAGCACGATATAAAGGCCACCTTCGGACAAGAAAAATGAAGCCCGCAGGTCTTGGCGAGTTTCGACTTCGACTAGATGTGAGGACTCCCGACTGATGCACTCCCTAACGAATAGGCCGGCAAGCGATCCAGCCATTGGCAAAAAAAGAAGAAGACACCTCACGTTCATCTACTTTTTTGGTGCCTTTGGCGGCATCTTGTTCGGGTACGACATCGGCGTGATGACAGGCGCCCTCCCCATCCTCCAACAGAGATGGAGTTTGCAGAACAGCCCAATGGATCTGGGCTTGATCACTTCGGCGGTGATGCTCGGCGCCATTTTTGGTGGCGCTATGGCGGGACGGATGGCAGACCGATATGGCCGACGGCGGTTGATTCTGATCGCATCGCTGGTTTTCATAGCCGGAGCAGCATTTTCGGCTATAGCTCCCAATACCGGGGTGGCTTTTCTCGTTGCTGCCCGCATCATCCTGGGCTGGGCAGTCGGTGCTGCCTCTGCCCTGGTGCCTGCCTACCTGTCAGAAATGGCCCCAGCCAACATCCGCGGCCGTTTGTCAGGTCTCAATCAGGTGATGATCGTCACTGGAATGCTGCTCTCCTACGTCGCGGACTTTTACCTCGATAGCTTGTCCACGACATGGAGCTGGCGCCTCATGCTCGGTGCGGCGGTCCTTCCCGCAATCATTCTCTTCCTCGGCACGCTTCGCCTGCCCGAATCCCCCCGCTTCCTTGTCAGCCACGATCTCATGGACGAGGCAAGACAGATTCTCACAACGATCCGACCGGAACGCTGGCACCTCGAAGACGAGTTGCAGGACATTCAACGAACCGTACAAACCGAACACGAACAAGAACATTCAAAAGGACATTACAAGGCATTCCTGCAACCGCACTATCGACCACTGGTGCTGGCTGGCCTGGGCGTGGCCGCATTGCAGCAGTTTCAAGGCGCCAACGCCATTTTCTATTACTTGCCGCTCATCGTAGAGCGGCTGAGCGGCGCGTCGACTCACTCGGCTTTGATGTGGCCCATGCTGGAAGGCGCTATCCTCGTATTAGGATCATTATTCTTTCTCCTGGTGGCTGACCGTTTCAACCGGCGTACCCTGCTGACTGTTGGCGGCATTATCATGGCGATTTCCTTCATAGCGCCCGCAATACTCCACATGCTCATGCCGTCCTTGGGAGGCAACACCGTCGTAGTGTTTCTGAGTATCTATGTGGCGCTTTACTCGTTCACCTGGGCGCCTTTGACCTGGGTCATCGTCGGCGAAATATTCCCATTGGCGATTCGCGGCTCAGGCACGGGACTGGCATCCTCCTTCAACTGGATCGGATCTTTCCTCGTCGGGCTCTTGTTTCCGATCATGGCCTCCGAGATGTCCGAGTATGCCGTGTTCGCGATCTTTGGAGCCGTGTGCGTGTTTGGCGTCATCTTTATCCGCAGCTGGGTTCCCGAGACGCGTGGCCGCACACTGGAAGAAATCGAAGCAAGACCGGAGACCGTATGAAACTACAAGGCATGGTCGAGCACAGCCAGGCTTCTCTGCACCACCAAATCCAAGGCCGAGTCCATGCTGATAGGCTTGGTCCAAGGCACCGTCGAAATCTCAGGGGAACTCCTCGAACACCGGCATCAGGCTCGCATGTTTTGAACCTGGATGGCCTTTGTCGCGCTCGACATCGTTTTCCGGCAGGAGGAAAGTTATGCGGGAAGTAATGCCCATCGGGCTCTTCTGCGGCGCCATGTCTTTCTCCTACGGAATGATTAACTTCGCCACGGGTCCGTATGAGCTGGCCCGTTCACTCCATCCCACCCCAACGCTTTTCAGCCTCCGCCCCCATCGGGTGGTGCGATTTAATGGGTATTGCGGGTACTGCTAATCTTGCTCGTTGCCGCCCCAGGAAGATCACGTCGAAATAAGGACTCTGAAACATGAACAAGCAACTCACTTTTGGATTGATTGTCGGAAACCGCGGCTTCTTCCCTGACCAGCTCGCCAAGGAAGGCCGCGAAGAAATGCTCAACGTGCTCCAGAAAGCCGGACACAAAGTCATCGTGCTTGGGCCCGAAGATTCCAAGTTTGGCTCGGTCGAGACTTATGACAACGCTATTCGCTGCGCTGAGCTCTTTCGCCGTCATCGCGACGAAATCGATGGAATCATCGTCACGCTGCCCAACTTCGGCGATGAGCGCGCCATCGCGGATACGATCCGTCTCTCCACCCTCAAGGTCCCAGTCCTGGTTCAGGCCACACCTGATCGCAGCGACAAAATGAAGATCTCACACCGCCGCGATAGCTTTTGCGGCAAGATGTCTGCCTGCAACAACCTCAAGCAGTACGGCATCCCTTACTCGGTGACGGCAAAGCACACCGTCCAGCCGGAATCCGACGAATTCCGCGCCGATCTCGACTGGTTTGTTAAGGTGTGCCGTGTCGTTGGAGGGTTCCGCAATCTGCGCATTGCCGCCATCGGCGCTCGCCCACAAGCCTTCAACACCGTGCGCTATAGCGAAAAGCAACTGGAACGATCCGGCATCTCGGTCATCACGCTCGACCTTTCCGATGTATTCGGTGGTGTCTCTCGCCTCAAGGACAACGACGACGCCGTCCAGCAGAAGCTCGCCGCCATCAAGTCCTACGTGCCCACGCAGAATGTTCCGTCTGACGCGCTTCTCAAAATGACCAAACTCGGAGTCGTCATTGAGCGCTTCATGGCCGAGCAGCATTGCACCATAAGCGCCATCCAGTGCTGGACCTCGCTTGAGGAAAACTACGGTGTCGTCCCTTGCACCATCATGAGCATGATGAGCGACAAACTGCTGCCTTCCGCGTGCGAAACCGATGTCCTGGGCACCATTTCCATGTACTCGCTCGCGCTCGCCAGCCAGACCCCAAGCGCCCTGCTCGATTGGAACAACAACTACGGCGACGACCCCGACAAGGCCGTCTGCTTCCACTGCTCTAACCTGCCCAAGCACTTCTTCGCTGATGTCATCATGGACTTCCAGGAGATTATCGCCGGTACCGTCGGCAAGGAGAATACCTTCGGCACCTGCGTTGGCCGCGTCAAGGCTGGCGACATGACTTACGTCCGCTTCTCCACCGATGACAACATGGGCGGAATTCGCGGCTACATCGGCCAGGGCGCGTTCACCAATGACCCGCTGGAGACCTTTGGCGGCGCCGGCGTTTGCCACATCTCGCACATGCAAAAACTGCTCAACTTCATCTGCGAAAACGGCTTCGAACATCACGTCGCGGCCAACTTCTCGCAGGTCGCAAACCCCGTCTACGAGGCTGCAACCAAGTACCTCGGCTGGCAGATGTTCTACCATGAGCCCGGCGCGCACGATCGCGTCACCATCCGCACCACCTAACTCTGATAGTGACGGAGAGCAATCATGGCGATCGTTGCCGGTGTCGACTTTGGAACCCTGAGCGTCCGCGTAACGCTGGTGGACAGCATGCGCGGACGCCTCGGCACTGCATCCGCTGAATACCCGCTCGCGCGTAAGCGTGACGACCCTGACTACGCAACCCAAGCGCATCAGGATCAGATGAGCGCGCTCGTCAAGGCCATGCGCCAAGCATGCGAAGATGCTCAGGTTCCGGGCCAAACCGTCGCCTCCATCGCCATCGACACCACTGGCTCCAGCGTAATTCCGGTGGATGCACAATTGCAGCCCCTGAATGACTACTACCTCTGGTGCGACCACCGCGCCCATAGCGAGGCCCGCGAAATTACCGAACTGGCTCACCGCGATGAACTCGAAGCTATCGAGTGGTGCGGCGGCGTCTACTCCCACGAGTGGGGCTTCGCGAAGCTCCTCCACTGGCTTCGCCACAACCCGGACAAGCGCGACCGCTTCGCCACCGCGCTCGAAAACTGCGACATGGTCGCTGCTACGCTCTGCGGCGTCACCAATCCTCGCGCCATCAAGCGCAGCATCTGCGCCATGGGCCACAAGTGGATGTGGAATCCAAAATGGGACGGCCTGCCTTCACAGAAATTCCTCTCCACCATCGATCCGCTCTTTGACGGCGTCCGCGCCAAACTCGACGGCGAATACCTCACCTCGGACAAGCTTGCCGGTCACCTCGCGCAGGCGTGGGCAGAAAAACTGGGCCTGCGCACCGGCATTCCCATCCCTGTCGGTGCCTTCGACGCACATTGGGACGCTATCGGCGCGGGCTGCAAGGAAGGTGACGTCGTCAACGTCGTCGGCACATCCACCTGCATCATTGCCATGCAAAGCAAGACGCGGCTCGTCCCGGGCGTCTGCGGTGTCGTTCCCGGCAGCGTCCATCCGGCTTACACTGGCGTCGAAGCCGGTCTCTCCGCCACCGGCGATATCTTTGAGGCTATTGCTAGGCGTGCCGATACCAAAGTCTCAGAACTCTCCCACGGACTTGAAAAATACCGCGCCGGACAAACCGGATTGCTCCGCCTCAGTTGGGATAACGGCGATCGCACGGTTCTTGTGAATCCCGAACTCGGTGGCGTCACCCTTGGCTGGAATCTCATCCACACCGCCCAGGATGAGCTCTTCGCTGCTATCGAGGGTACCGCCTTCCACACTCGCATCATCCTCGAGCGCATGGCTGAATATGGTGTTCCGGTCGAGCGCGTCATCAACGCCGGCGGTATCCCGCAAAACAATGGCACGCTCAATCAGATCTATGCCGACGTCCTCGGCAAGCCCGTGCTCGTGCCAGATGGCATACCAACCAGCCTTGGCTCCGGCATCTTCGCCTTCCTCGCCGCAGGCGCATTTTCCAGCATTGAAGACGCCCAGGCCGCCGTCTGCCTGGCCTTTAAGATCTACACACCCAACCCGCAGGCGCACGCTGTCTACAACCGGTTGTTTCCGCTCTACCACAACGTTTACTTCGCGCTCGGCAAACCGCACGCAGATGCTATCCCGCTCGGTGACGTGCTGCCCACCCTCCGCATTATTGCCAAGCAGCAGGTCAGTTAGCGTCCTCGAACACTTTGCTGTTCGTTGCGGGCCTCAATTTCCGGTTCAACTGAACAAGAACTCCTTCGTCCGCAACTCCTTGATCGTGTCGCGTAACTTTGCGGCCTTCTCAAATTCAAACTTCTTCGCAGCCTCCCGCATCTCCGTCTCCAACTTCGCAATATATGCATCAAGCTGCTCCTGCGACGCAATCGCGGGCATCTCCTCGGACTCTTCCTCAATCTCGGCGTACTCGGCCTTCAGAATCTTAGCCAGCGACATATCCGCCGCGCGAATAACCGACGTCGGCGTGATCCCGTGCTCCTCGTTGTATGCGCGCTGCACCGTGCGCCTGCGCTCGGTCTCGTCCATCGCCTGCCGAATCGAGTCGGTAATCCGGTCCGCGTACAAAATCGCCCGACCATTCACGTGCCGCGCTGCGCGCCCAATCGTTTGGATCAGCGATCCGCTCGATCGCAGAAAGCCTTCCTTATCCGCATCCAAAATCGCCACGAGCGACACTTCCGGCAAATCCAGTCCTTCGCGCAGCAGGTTGATGCCCACCAGGACGTCATACTCACCCTTGCGCAAATCCCTCAATAGCCTCACCCGTTCCAGGGTTTCTATCTCCGAGTGCATGTACCGGCAGCGCACACCCACTTCGCTGTAGTAGTCGGACAAATCCTCGGCCATTCGCTTCGTGAGCGTCGTCACCAACACGCGCTCACTGTTCGTCACCCTCTCGCGTATCTCCGCCAGTAGATCGTCAATCTGCCCACGAATCGGTCGAACCTCCACCTCCGGATCCACCAGCCCAGTCGGCCTGATAATCTGCTCCACCGCCACGCCCGCTGACTTCGTCAGCTCATAAGCACCCGGCGTCGCTGACACATAAATCACTTGGTTCGTGCGCGCCTCAAACTCCTCGAACCTCAGCGGACGATTATCCATGGCGGAAGGCAGCCGGAAACCATAGTCCACCAGGTTCTGCTTCCTCGACCGGTCCCCATGCCACATCCCGTGCAGCTGTGGCACAGTCACGTGCGACTCATCGATAAACACCAGAAAATCCCGCGCGAAATAATCCAGCAGCGTTGGCGGAGGCTCACCCGGCAACCGACCGGAAAAATGGCGCGAATAATTCTCAATCCCATGGCAGTATCCCATCGACTTGATCATCTCCAGGTCAAATCGTGTCCGCTGGTGGATCCGCTGCGCCTCCACCATGCGCCCCTCGGTTTCCAGTTGTGTCTCCCACTCACCCAGCTCTTCCAAAATTGAATCCATCGCGGACTTCTTCCGCTCCGGCTGCACTACGTAGTGACTCTTCGGGTAGATAGGAAGCCGCGAAAACTTCTGCTTCACGGTTCCAAACAAAGGATCGATCTGCGCCAGCGAATCAATCTCGTCACCAAACAACTCGATGCGAAACGCATTCTCGTCGTAAGTCGGAAATACCTCGATCACGTCGCCGCGCACCCGAAACGTCCCACGCCGAAAATCGGCATCGTTCCGCTCGTACTGAATCTCCACCAGCCTGCGGGTAATCTCCTCGCGCTTAGTCCGTTGCCCCTTTTCGAGCAGCAGCAGCATCCCGTAATACGCCTCGGGTGAACCCAATCCGTAAATGCACGAAACTGACGCTACAATGATGCAGTCCCGCCGCTCGAACAGCGACCTCGTTGCCGAGAGCCGCAGCTTGTCC
>CAZWSD010000046.1:12533-13585 GCA_964636535.1 uncultured Acidobacterium sp.
TACAGGTCGCCGGCCGGAATGTACGCCTCCGGCTGGTAGTAGTCGTAATATGAAACGAAATACTCGACCGCATTATTTGGAAAGAACTGTTTGAACTCATGAAACAGTTGGGCCGCGAGCGTCTTATTATGTGCCAGGATTAGCGCGGGCCGATTCAGTTCCTCGATCACCTTCGCCATTGTGAAAGTCTTGCCCGACCCTGTCACGCCCAACAACACCTGGTGCTGTTCGCCGGCGGCAGCGCCACTCACCAATTCGCGAATCGCGCGCACTTGGTCGCCCTTCGGCTGGTACTCACTGACTAGCTGAAAATCCATAACCCTTCATCGTAACTAAACCGGCTGCGCAGAGCGACGGCCCGTCTTCCAGACCCAGATTCTGAAGGCCTCGCTTTCGCCATTCCCTGCTATGACGCCCCAGTCGACGCAAATACCTCAATCCACTCCAGCGGCTCGTCCACCAGCACATCTGCCGGAATGTTTTCGATCGTGTGCGGGGACAGCCCATACCTGCATCCCAGCGACCATGCTCCCGCTCGTTGCGCCGTCAACAAATCCACATCCGAGTCCCCCACCATCAGCGTCTCTTGCGCCGTTACGCCCGCCTCTTCAATCAGCCGCAGCAGCCCCGCCGGATCCGGCTTCTTCGTCTCGAAACTGTCGCCGCCATAAACACGAAAGAAGTGTGGGCTCAGTTCCAGCGCCTCACAGATCGCCACAGACGGTCCCACAGGTTTGTTGGTCAGGACCGCCATGCTGCGCTTCCCTCCGCCATCCGGCAAATGCCGAAGCCGCTGCAGCGCCTCAAATACGCCGCCGTAGACCTGGGTATTGTCCAGCTTATGCGCCCGATACCACGTCAAGAAGTGTTCCAGAGCATCCTCCACAAGCGCCTCATTGTGCGGATCCCCCAGCGCACGTCGCACCAGCATTCCAGCCCCATCGCCAATGTAGCTGGCGATAATCTCCTCCGGAAGCGCCTGCCGCCCGAACTCCAGCAGCATTGCATTCACTGAGTTCGCAAGATCCTTCCGCGAATCAATCAGAGTCCCA